>CAJXQP010000166.1 GCA_913058275.1 uncultured Gammaproteobacteria bacterium
TCTACACCTCTCTATTCGTCGGCAGCGTCAGATGTGTATAAGAGACAGGAATACATTCACAGCTGCTTGAGATTCCGTTAAGGTAGAAGTAATGCAGTTATCATAAGGGGGCAGTTCAGTTCCATTAATAGAGGGTTGGGAATGTCGACACGAGTGCAGAAGAAATTAAATTCCGGATTTAGCGAAAAACCTGAGCCCAGCGAAATTTTGGCCGGCAAAGAGCTGTCAGGCAAAGTCGCGGTCGTAACCGGTGGTTACTCCGGTATCGGTTTGGAGACTACGCGAGCGCTGGCTGCTGCAGGTGTAAAAGTTTATGTGCCGGTACGTACGCCTGACAAAGCGAAGGAAAATTTAAAGGAGATAAAAGGTGAGGTGATTGTTGATGCGATGGACCTTGGCGATCTAGCAAGTGTTCGTGGCTATGCGGCCTCTGTAACGGACCGCGAATCAAAGCTCGACTTGTTGATTAATAATGCCGGCATTATGGCCTGCCCAGAAGCGCGTGTTGGCAATAACTGGGAGTCGCAATTCGGTGTCAATCATATAGGGCATTTCGTATTAACTCAAAAATTGCGTGGACTACTTCTGAACGCTGGCTCGTCGCGTGTGGTTTGCCTCTCCTCTATCGGGCATCGCCGTAGCGATATTCTTTGGGACGACATTCAATTCGAATCCGCCGATTACGAGAAATGGACGGCGTATGCGCAAGCGAAAACAGCCAATGCCTTGTTCGCGCTTGGCCTAGACATGAAGTATCGGGATCAGGGTATACAAGCGTTCTCGGTTCACCCGGGCGGTATTCTTACGCCACTGCAACGGCACCTGCCCAACGAAGAGATGATGGCCCTAGGCTGGACTGATGCCGATGGCAATATCTCAGAGCAGGTTGCTGCATTGTTCAAGTCGACCACGCAGGGTTGCAGCACGACTTTGTGGGCTGCAACCAGTGATGCGCTCGCCGACACCGGGGGTCTGTATTGTGAGAATTGCGACGTGTCTAATCTCGCTACGCAGGACTCGCCCAGGTTCTGCGATGTTGCACCCTGGGCTGTAAGCGAAGAAGGTGCAATGAAACTTTGGGGGCTAACTGAAAAGATGTTGGCTTAATAGGCATAGTGTAGTTTTGGAGAAGTTCTATGGCGTTACCTAAAATTGCTATCAACGGTTTCGGTCGAATCGGTCGAACTATCATGCGTATCGCGAAGCTACGTAAACACTATGATGTGGTTGCGATTAATGACCTTGCCAGTCCAGATCAGCTCGCGTATGCATTTAAGTATGATAGTACGCATGGAGTGTTTCCAGGTGAGGTGAGCTTTGATGGCGACGTGATGGAAATCGACGGCGACAGGTTCAAAGTGTTGAGTGAAAGAGACCCTGCAAAACTGCCCTGGAAGGAACTGGGAGTCGATTACGTCATTGAAAGCTCTGGCGCCTTTAGGCATTTAGTGGATTTACAGAAGCATATCGGTGGCGGCGCTAGGCGTGTCGTGTTAACTGTGCCTTGTAAAGATCCTCTCGATGCAACTCTAGTGAGCGGCGTTAACGATCATGTGGTTACACCTTCCAGTACGATTATCAGTAATGCGAGCTGCACGACGAATTGTGCGGCGCCTCTTACGAAGGTGCTACACGATTCTTTTGGGATTCGTCGAGGCTTGCTCACTACAGTGCATGCCTATACGTCGGGTCAGCGGTTAATAGATTCGCCCCATGCAAGCGACAAGCGGCGTTCGCGTAACGCGGCTACAAATATAGTGCCGACTTCAACTGGGGCAGCGAAGGCGATTGGTCTGGTTATGCCCGAACTGGCTGGCAAATTGGACGGCCTGGCGATGCGTGTGCCCATTCCCGATGGCAGTATCGTAGACCTTGTTCTCGAGCTCGACTCAGATGTCACGATCGAATCGATAAACGCGGCAATGCAAGTAGCCGCGCTCGGGCCCATGAAAGGTATCTTGCAGTATTCCGTCGATGAGATAGTTAGTAGCGATATTATCGGCAATTCCCACTCTAGTATCTTTGATTCATTGCTGACACAGGTAATGCAAGATCGCATGGTGAAGGTTGTGAGTTGGTACGACAACGAGTGGGGCTATAGCACTAGAGTTGAAGAATTGGTTCAGCGTTTGGCAAAGATGGATGGAATAGTTTAGCTGCTAAATTTTTTAACATAGTTCGTCGCAACAGTTGAGGGAACACTAGGTTGGATTTTACTAATAAGACGGTGTTAGTTACAGGTGGCACTCGGGGTATTGGCAAGGCGATCGCTTTTGCGTTTGCGAAAAAGGGTGCGCGAGTAGCAGTACTGTTTCGCAGTGATCAGGTGAGCGCCGATAGGACTCTCGCCGAGCTTGAAGGAACCACTCACCTAGCAATCAAAGCTGATGTGGCCGACGCAGATCAGGTCAAGAAAGCGCTCGATGATGTAATAGAGAGCTTCGGTCGCTTGGACATCGTCGTCAACAATGCCGGCATCGGCGTCTACCACCCGCTGCCAACTACCAGCTACGAAGACTGGCAACAGGCTTGGAAGCAAACGATCGGCGCGAATCTTATTGGCCCCGCCAACATCTGTTTTTGTGCTGCAAAGCATATGATTGATCAGGGCGGCGGTCGCATCGTCAACATCACGTCCCGTGGCGCGTTTCGTGGAGAGCCAACAAAGGCGGCTTACGGCGCGAGCAAGGCTGGCTTAAACTCCCTCAGTCAGTCACTGGCTGTAGCGCTGGCCGAGTACAAAATATTCGTCGGCGCAGTGGCGCCGGGCTTCGTCAATACCGAACTCACGGCTGATAGATTGAATGGTCCTGAAGGCGCACAAATCAAGGCGCAGAGCCCGTTCAATCGTGCGGCTGAGCCAGAAGAGGTCGCCCACGCCGTACTGTTCCTCGCCTCCGAAGGCGCCGAATTTTCTACCGGTACGATCATCGATGTGAATGGCGCTTCCTATCTGCGAAGCTAAGTTAAGGGCAGGAATCTTATGAAGCGTATTTCGATTAAGCAATTTACCTTTCTGACATTTCACTGTCTTTGTGCATTTGCGGCCTCAAGCGCATCTGCTCAGCCGTTCGAGTTCGATGGCAAGATCGTGCAGCGATTCGAAGCCGATAATGCTTATCAGGCTGTTGCTGTAGGGCAAGATGCTTTCTATGCAATAAGCAATGTGCGCCTAACACGGCATGACAAAAACACGGGCGGTGCTCTGCAACAGTGGGATGACAGCTCACAATTGAGTAGTCCTTTGATACATCTGGATAGCGGCGTGGTCTTAGATAAAAAATTGTACTCTGCTCATTCGAATTATCCGGGCTGGCCAATGATGAGTTCCGTCGAAGTATGGGATTTGACGAATATGCAGCACATCAAAACCCATAACTTTGGTGTTATGTTGGGTTCTTTCACCTGGTTGGATCGACACAATGGATCGTGGTGGGGCGCCTTCGCGAACTACGACATTGTACAAAGAGGAATGACCGAGCCCTACGGTGAGACGCGCAACACTGTTCTGGTGCAATTTGATGATGACTTTGAAGTTTTGCAAAGCTGGTCGCTGCCTGCCGAAATTTTGCGAAGAATGTCGCCGATGAGTAACTCGGGCGGTTCCTGGGGAAGCGATGGATATTTGTATCTTAGCGGACACGATGATCCGGAAATCTATGTCATGGCGCTGCCAGAGGCTGGTTCGGAGTTAGACTGGCTTGCCACAGTTCGACTACCAGGGCTGAGTGGCCAGGGTATTGCTTGGGATCGCACTAGCGATGAAAACACTCTCTGGGCGATTCTACGAAGTACGCGACAAGTGCTAAAGATCGATATGCCGCTATTACCTAATCTCAAATAGCGTAGATCTACTGATCAATGATCTCGAACGTCATTGCCCCTTCACGCCGTTGACCAAACTCATCTTCAGTTCTAATTCTAACAGTATGCAAACCCTCACCTAAGCCATCTGGAAAATCCATTTCCCATATATGGGCAGAGCGCGCCGCGGGGCTGTATTCACTGTCTGTATCCTGATAAATGCTTTCGAGTCTCTCTACGAAGGGGTCTGTTCGCACTGTATAGGTCATAGCTTGTGCGCCGCCATCATCTATGAACGCCCATACTAAATCTCGTATCCCGCCGTCAAAGAGGTTCACAACTATCTTGGCGTCTGTGTGTGCGGTTCCGCGATTGATGCTACCGCCTTCGATCTCGGACAAGGGCGGATCGAGGGTGATGCGTAGTCGCTGTGTCGCATCGGGGCCGAACGGGAAAGGGATAAAGTCAGGAGTTACGTTCCTATCGTCAAACTTTAAGACATAGAATCCATTTGGGTTACCGTCCTCCATTATCGAGTCTTTCACACCACGGGCATCAGTTAGGCCTTTGGGCCAGCCACTGCCGCGAACCTCGGCCAGGGTATGCGCAATCCACGGCTGCCCCTGCCAACCATGGCTATGGTTCACTTCGACCTTCCAGCTATTGCTGGTGTCGTGCCCGGCGATGCCATAAATATTCGAAAACGGTTCGAGGATTTCCAACAGGCTAGAAAAATTTTCAGTATTCGGTCCGCTATAGATTTCAGACAGGCCGTCATCGGCTTCGCTGATAAGTGGAATGTGGGTCGCAATAACAATGAGTTTGCTAGCGGAAACATTGGCTAGATCTTGTGCTAACCACTGTAATTGATGCTCAGGGATAAACCCGCGGTATCCAGAGTTGCCAAAGCTTTTGCCATCGCCAGCATATTCCACATTGTTCAACGCTACGAAATGCACATTGCCGTGGTTGAACGAGTAGTAGGTTGGCCCGAAATGACTCTTGAAGGTTTCGTTAGCGAAGCTTGCATCTGGGGAGGCGAAGTTGATGTCGTGATTGCCCGGCAAATTCCACTGCACAATTTCCATCAATGCCATCATAGCTTTGTGGCGATCGTAGAGCCCGAGATTGTCATAAACCACATCGCCGACTGTTATCCCAAATTCAACTCCATAGGGATTTCCAATTAACGGGTTGATCAGATCCTCGCGCAACATATCCTGACCTATCTCGAATCTTGCCTGAGTGTCCGCAAACGCATGGGCTGTAAACTCACTCGCCGATTGTTCTCTTGGAATCAACCCGAAATTTATCACGCTGGGTAGCGGGCCTGTGGGTTCAATCACGGGCCAGGCCCATTCTATAGATGTGCCGGCGATCTCTTTTGGGGTGCCATCGGGATAGTGTCTATAAAAGAACTGCGGAAGATTGTTCTCGTCCAATTGTAGATCGAACTCGGCAGGCTTAGTGATGAACAAGATCTGCGTCGCATGAATCGATATTTGGTAATTGCCGCCGCCATCTGTCTGCACCACCTGGCAGCCATTGCTGACATTTACACCGGCAATACCGGCTTCGAACCTGTCACGTCTATCATTGCTGTTAGTCTCACTATAGACACTGCCGCGGACGATCTCTTCGGTGCCGTCGGAATAATTGCAGTTTGCGAATGCATGAGACCCTAAGAACATGCTGATTAAGCAAACAGGGTTTGTTAGTGATCTTGGGATAACTCTAAGACTGGACAGCTTCACGATTAAATCTCCGAGAAATTCAAAGGAGGCGCAATTCTTCTTCCATACTACAGGATAAATAATCTCTCCGTCTTTAGTTTGACTGCTTTGTTTTTGTGATACCGAAAAAATGCAGTGGATGACTAAGATCAATTAGTACTAGAGCAGAGATATTTCCAAATTACACTTGAATTGTGATCTAGGTCCTAATCTCTTTACTTATTCAATAGGCAAAATGCGTATTATGAAACTCATTCGCTATCGTAGCATTTCTACCTATCGATATTTGTTACAGCTTGTACAAATGAAGTGATAGCGCCGTCACCAGTTGACGCCATGGCGATTACGGCGCAAGGCATTATTTACGCTGAGTAGCTATCCCACCATATACGAGTCTAGGGCATGCCGCCTCGTTTGCATGCGTGTAGTGCTGGGTCGTTAATGGTGTTCGTACGGGGTCGAGAATAAGGACAGCAGGCACTGTTGCAGAATGCACGCTGTCTATCGGTTTTCTCCCTAGCGAGGGAGGCTCTGCGGGCTTTTATAATCGATAATACTATGATTTGGCCTAATCCTGACTCAATAAATCTGCAGTAAACTAGTGCGCAGGCCTATATCTTTGGTCTACCTATGTTCCAAATATCTATCCTCAAGGAGTCTGTTTTACTGATTTAGACGTATACAGGTTAACCGGGTCAAAGTGGTCGGCGGGTTATTTCGAATAACCTTCTATATGTTCTGTAGTGATACTGATAAATCTGCGTCGTTTGAGGAGGGAATTATGGATTATTTGAATTTTCATCTGTAGCTAGACTGTCCGGCCCTCGATCGAAGGTTTTATAGGTGAGCGTATATGGCCTAGTTACCTGTACAAATTACCATCAACTATGGCGCACTGATGACGCGTTCTAAGTTCAAATGGTAGCTCGATAGAATTGTAGGATTTCGCCCTTTAGGGCACCCAAATTCAGTATGTTATTCACGCAACTTTGCGTGAGCGATAAATGTTATTACGCACGAGGCTTCAGAGGCTGGTTGCTTACTCAATACTCCTGTCTCTTATACACATCTCCGAGCCCACGAGACCGAGGCTGATCTC
>CAJXQP010000167.1 GCA_913058275.1 uncultured Gammaproteobacteria bacterium
GTATAAGAGACAGTTGTAGCACTATTCGGGGCTTTTGTGACAGTCGAAATTGTTATTAATTCTCGTAAAAACCCCTGTTTTTTCAATAATTTCCAGCGAGAACGGCAAGGAATTTTGCAGCGCGCTATTTCGAATTTTTCTAGGTATAATCGCATCCCTGATTTTTTGCTTAAATGACGATTTATTTACAGCGTATGCAGAGGCAATTTTGAGCGTAACGACTAGTATTCAAGCAGATCTATTGGTTTCGGCAAAGTGGGTCATCCCTGTACAGCCTCAAGGCGCGGTTTTAGAAGATCATTGCGTCGCTATAAAGGGAAATAAAATCGTCGCGATCTGTAGCCAAATCGATGCCGAAACAATGATCTATGCTACCGAATCCTTACATCTTCCCCAGCATGCGCTAATACCGGGCCTGATAAACGCTCACGGCCATTCGGCCATGGCTTTGATGCGAGGCATTGCCGACGACGTCCCCCTTACGCAGTGGCTCGAAGAGTCAATATGGCCCCTTGAGGCCAAATTCGTTTCGGAGAGCTTCGTGCTTGCAGGTGCCAACCTAGCCATCGCAGAGATGATACGCTCTGGCACTACCTGCTTTGCAGACATGTACTTCTATCCCGATCAGGTAGCCAAAGCAGCCCTTGATGCGAATATTCGAGTGCAGCTAGCGAGCCCGGTTCTAGATTTCCCGACTGTGTGGGCTGCCGATGCTGATGAATACATCTCAAAGGCTACAAAGTTGCACGATGATTACCGGCACAGCGAGCTAATTCATACTGCGTTTGGGCCACATGCGCCCTACACGGTGTCAGACGCTCCGCTTAAGAAACTATCGACACTCGCCGAGGAGATGGACCTGCCCATCCATATGCATGTACACGAGACTGCAAAAGAGGTCACGGATGCGTTAGCGGCGCAGGGGAGAACACCGATCGAACGGCTTAAACAATTAGGCATGCTCAGTCCACGCCTTGTCTGTGTACACGCCACAGAACTCTCCGACGCCGATATAGCCTCTCTAGCGGAGGCCGGGTCTCATATTGTGCACTGCCCTGAATCTAACTTAAAACTAGCCAGCGGCTTCTGCGAAGTCGCTAAGCTAAGCGAGGCCGGCATTAATGTCGCTCTAGGCACAGATGGCTGTGCGAGCAACAACGACCTCGATATGATCTCTGAGATGCGGACCGCCGCGCTGCTCGCCAAAGGCGTAGCTAAAGATGCTAGCGCATTACCCGCCCACCAGGCGCTTGAAATGGCAACTATAAACGGCGCTAAGGCACTGGGCTTAGACGCAATGATCGGCAGCCTGGAAGTCGGCAAGTATGCTGATATGAGCGCGGTCGATCTTGATACACTGAATAGCACACCTATATACAATCCGATTTCACAGATAGTGTATGCAACACAAGCATCCCAAGTTTCACATGTATGGTGTTCCGGACGGCTACTCTTGAGCGATGGCGAATTCACCGACATTGATGTTCAGGCAATAAAAGCCACATGTGCACAGTGGCAAGCCAAACTTTCGGCCACTAGTTAATCAGGTAGTAAAAGATATGGATAATGTAGACGAACTAGAAATTCGTAAATTCGAAGCACTCGCGGCTCGCTGGTGGGACCCTGACAGCGAATTTAAACCTTTGCATGAGATTAATCCACTGCGGATGAGCTATATCAGCCGCAAGGTAAACCCAGCAGGCAAGAAAGTCCTAGATATTGGCTGCGGCGGCGGCATCCTAGCCGAGGCTATGGCTCATCATGGCGCCAGTGTAACCGCTATCGATATGGCTGACGCCTCGCTCTCTGTCGCGAGGCTTCACCAGCTAGAAAGCAAACTCGAAATCGACTACCAGAAATCTTCGGCAGAACAGTACGCCCAAGACCACAGCGAGCAATTCGATATCGTTACCTGCCTGGAGATGCTTGAGCACGTACCTGAGCCTGCAAAAGTTATTCAAGCCTGCTATGACTTGGTAAAGCCCGGGGGAACCGTGTTCTTCTCGACGATCAATCGAAACCCTAAGTCGTATCTATTCGCCATCGTCGGCGCCGAATACATTTTGAACTTACTGCCTCGTGGCACTCATGACTATGCTAGGTTTATTAAACCATCCGAACTCGCCGCATTCAGTCGGGACAGTAAGCTAGACCTGCAAGATCAGATCGGCATGGCCTATAACCCACTCACTCGAAAGTACAGCTTAGAGGCGAACGTCGATGTAAACTATATCGCCTGCTATACCCGAGCTGAGACACCAACATGACCCAAGCGCTACATGAGAAACTAGAAACGTCCATCGACTGTGTTCTGTTCGATCTCGATGGCACACTTATCGACACGGCGCCAGATTTTACCCTCGTCGTAAACAAGCTTTTGGCAGAACATGGCAAGGGTCCGCTATCACACGAGATCATCCACCTAAATGTTTCGAATGGCGCACGCGCGCTCGTTAAGAGCGCTTTTGAAATCGATGAAGCGCATGGCGATTTCGCGGATCTATTGCAACGCCTACTAGATCTCTACTTCGAGCAGCTAAACTCTACTGTCGCCACTATCTATCCGGGGTTAGACGACTTGCTTAAACAGTTAGAAGCACAGAATATTCCTTGGGGAATAGTAACCAATAAGCCCGAGAAGTATAGCGTTCGTCTACTTGAGAAATTACACCTTAGCTCGCGTTGCAGCGTATTAGTCTGCCCAGATCATGTGAGTGAAACTAAGCCACACCCTGAGCCGATTTTTCTCGCGCTCGAGAAACTGGGTCGCAATAGTGAACGATGCGTATATATTGGCGATCACATTCGAGATATCCAAGCCGCTAAGAATGCCGACGTGATTGCGATAGCTGCCGCCTATGGCTACCTGGCAGCTGACACCAAAGTCGAAGAATGGTACGCAGACTTCATCCTGCAATCTTCCGAACAAACCATCTCACTCTTGAATCTACTGAAATTTGCCTGAACATGACATTTACCTACGACGCAGAAAAGAACTTCCTGAACAATAAAACCATACTCATTACCGGTGCCAGCGATGGCATTGGCAAAGCCTGCGCGAAGGCATACGCCTCCTATGGAGCTACGGTCATCCTACTAGGTAGGGATCAGCAGAAACTTGAAACGGTATTTGATGAGCTTGAAGAATTGCATCCGGGAAAGGTGATTATTCATCCTTTGGATTTCAAGACGGCAACTATGGCTGACTTTAAGATACTAGCAGAGTCATTGAATGAACAATTCGAATGCCTCGATGGCCTAATACATAACGCTGCTCTACTAGGCGCGCGCACCCCTATCGAATTCTATCCTGAGCAGGATTGGAATGACTTAATGCAGGTGAACGTTAACGCGGTATTTCAGCTGACTCAATCTCTACTGCCTGCATTGAATAGATCCGAAGATGCGCGACTGCTCTTTATCTCTTCAAGCGTAGGTCGTGTTGGCCGAGCGTTTTGGGGAGCCTACGCTGTATCAAAATTTGCCCTAGAAGGCTTAATGCAGACACTGGCTGAGGAATTGGAGAACACGACTTCGATAAAGGTAAACAGCTTAAATCCCGGAGGGACTCGCACCAATATGCGGCGCGATGCCTATCCAGCAGAGAACCCCCAGACGCTGCCGACGGCGGAATCACTTATGCCAGTCTATCTTTATTTGATGAGTAGCGACGCGCAAAGCATTCACGGTCAGGCGTTGGACGCTAGGGGTTTTGAGGCGGTCTAGTCGGGCTTGCTGCGAGCAGGCCTTTCACTCTCTCTATTAACCAATTTAAGAAGTTTCTCGATCTCAGTCTTGCCTAGCTCATTGAATCTGCCCTTCACGACCGAGCTTGGGATAAACAGTGGCCCAAAGCGAACGCGCTTCAGGCGGCTTACCTTCACGCCTTGTGATTCCCACAGCTTACGCACTTCGCGATTGCGGCCTTCGAGCAACACAACGTGATACCACTGATTGACTCCCTCTCCGCCGTAGTGCTGAATGTCAGTAAAACGACAGAGATGGTCTTCGATAATCACGCCCTTGTGCATCTCCTGAACCATCTCCGGGGTGACATCCCCCAAGATTCGAACTGCATATTCTCGCTCAATTTGGGAACTTGGATGCATCAGCTTATTCGCGAGTTCCCCGTCGGTAGTAAACAACATAAGACCGCTAGTGTTTAAATCAAGACGGCCTACAGAAACCCAGCGACCGTGCTTCAAAGGAGGAAGCTTATCGAAAACTGTTCGCCTTCCCTCTGGGTCACTTCGAGTCGACACTTCGTTCTCAGGTTTGTTATAAAGGATCACGCGACGATCTTCACGAATTTTCTTTTGCGGCGCCAACTTCTTCCCATCGACAATAATCTTATCGTCGTCGGTCACGCGGTCGCCGATAACAGCAACCATGCCATTGACCTTAATGCGGCCTTTTGCAATCCAAGTCTCGATTTCACGGCGCGAACCAAAGCCTGCACGAGCTAATACTTTTTGAAGCTTCTCAGTCATGATTTATTCGTTTTATGTTAATGGGTTTCTTACTGCTAACTTAGGCGCGCCGGCGACACGATCAGTGCTGAATCTTAGTGTCGGACTCGGCGTCATCATCATTTACACTGAATTTGATCTCTGTAGATTCCTCTTGCAAAGTATCTCCCTCACCTTCAACAAGTTCGAGTTTAGATTCAGATTCAGCGACTTTACTGTCTATCGCTTCTAGCGAGTCAAGCGTTTCATCCAATTCTTTAATGCCAAATTCTTCCTCGAATTCCACATCCTCCGCATCTGGTTCCTCACCCTCTTCATCTTCTACGGTAGGGTATTGTAACTCTGGCGGTAGCTGCAGAATCTCGTCTAGCGGCTTCTTGGACAGCGCGACAGCTTCTTCTTCCGCGATTAAATCAGCCTTATCCGAATCAGTTAGCTCGACGCTGTTCTCGTCTATGACTTCCTCTGGAAGTTCGAGAATGCGCTGGCCCGCCAGATCATCTTCGAGGTCAAATTCAGGATTGGCAACAGCTAGATCCTTGATCTCAGAAAGTGGTGGCAAGTCCTGCAAACTCTTCAAATTAAAATAGTCTAGAAACTGCTTCGTAGTAGCAAACATCGCCGGTCGACCAGGCACATCTCTATGACCAACCACACGAATCCACTCTCTATCCAATAACGTACGGACAATGTTTGAGCTTACTCCCACACCGCGTATCTCTTCGATATCGCCACGAGTTATTGGCTGTCTGTAGGCGACAAGGGCCAGGGTCTCTAGCAACGCTCTAGTGTAGCGCGGAGGCCGTTCCTCCCAGAGTTTCGCAATCCATTCGCTAAGCTCCTGCTTCACCTGAAACCTAAACCCAGAAGCCACTTCCTTTAGCTCGAAGCCACGGTCAGCACAATCTTCGTCAATACTATCCATTACCAGCTTCAGTTCTTCGCGGTCTGGCTGCTCATCTTTACTAAACACCTGGATAATATTATCCAGAGTGAGTGGCCTGCCAGCTGCTAGCAGCAAGCCTTCCACGATCATTTTTACTTTGTTATCGACATCACTCATGCTGCGTGTTTACCGGTATTAGCTTCTGGATTTTATATGAATTGGGCCGAAGGATTCCGACTGTACTATTTCGATCATGGAGTCTTTAATCAGCTCCATTATTGCTAGAAATGTCACGACCACCCCTAGTCTGCCTTCTTCGCGTATTAGCAGCGATACCAACGGCACAAACTTCTGATTGGATATACGTACTAATATTTCAGACATCTTCTCACGTGTCGAAAGCGTCTCCATTTGCACGTGATGGTGACCGAAATTATTCTCACGCTTTAGTACGGTAGAAAGCGCGATCAACACTTCCTTCAGATCCACCGCTGGATCGGCGGTTATGCGCTCGATCTCGGGCAATGCGGCACCTGCGCGATGGATGTCTCTATCCATGCGTGGCAATTCATCGACGTCATGAGCTGCCTTCTTGAATCGCTCATATTCTTGCAGGCGACGGATAAGCTCCATACGAGGATCACCTTCTTCCGCTTCTTCCTCTACCTGTCTTGGCAGCAATAACCTCGATTTAATTTCGGCAAGCATCGCCGCCATAACCAAATACTCTGCTGCCAACTCGAACTGCCAACTTTCCATAAGGTCGACATAGTTCATGTATTGATCAGTAATATCGGCAACATTGATATCGAGGATATCGATGTTCTGTCGCCTGATAAGGTAAAGCAATAAATCTAGCGGGCCCTCGAAGGCCTCGAGAAATATTTCTAAGGCATCGGGTGGAATATAGAGATCTTTGGGGACCTGGGTCATGGCCTCGCCGGCCACTATAGCGAAGGGCAATTCTTGCTGCTCGGGAGCGTCGGGGTCATGCACTTCGGGGATTGCGGGAAGCCCCTGTAGCTCAGTGTTTTCCGGGTCTGCTTCGCTGCCGATAATGGTCAATCTGCTGGTCTACTTTGAGTTCTTGTAATGGATGGAATTTTACCTTATATGGGCGGTAAATGCTCACCTGAACGACTGCTAGTTTCCAAATCAATTACCATCTACCGAGGCCCATTGCATCACGAACATCCTGCAGCTGTCTCTTATACACATCTCCGAGCCCACGAGACCGAGGCTGATCT
>CAJXQP010000168.1 GCA_913058275.1 uncultured Gammaproteobacteria bacterium
AGCGTCAGATGTGTATAAGAGACAGTTCTTGCGTTCTGCGCTGTCGACTCCGACGCGAAGTAGCAAGAGAAACCTAGTTAGCCGACGAAGCCTTTTTAACCGCTATGGAATACGCCTCACTTATCGCTTTTGCGGTTACAAGCTGCATTACTCCCGGTCCCAATAATTCGATGCTCATGGCGTCGGGGCTTAACTACGGAACGCGGCGCAGCCTGCCTCATTACTTCGGCATCATCATCGGCTTTCCGCTCATGATTCTGGCGGTCGGGCTAGGCATCGCCCAGGTATTCGATCTCTACCCTTCTTTGCACACCGTGCTCAAAATCGTGGGCGCCGCCTACCTAACCTATCTCGCCTACAAAATCGCCACCGCGCCGGTGTCCAGCGATGCGGTGAGCGTAGGCAAGCCGTTCACCTTTCTCCAAGCTGCTGCTTTCCAATGGGTTAACCCAAAGGCGTGGGTCATGGCTGTCGGGGCGATCGTGACTTACACAAGCATCGGCAACGATTATCTTGGAGAGGTGGTATTAATCACTTCGCTGTTTTTCTTTATTGGCGCACCGTGCATCTGGCTCTGGCTCTGGCTCGGCGCATCTCTTCAACGCATTCTTCGCAGCCCGCGAGCAATACGCTGGTTTAACTGGAGCATGGCAGCTCTGTTGATAGCATCCCTTTTTCCAGTATTTAGAGAAGTCCTAGATGCGTTTTATATCGGCAAGCCTCTCACCGGATAAGCCCAATGCAAAGACTCAATAACCGAGGTCCACACTATGCAATTTATGATCGTCGCCTATGATGGCCAAGACGAAGGCGCACTCAATCGAAGACTCGCCGTCCGAGACTCGCATATCGCCGGCGCGATAGCGCTCAAAAACGCGGGTAATCTGATCGCCGGCGGCGCTATCTTAGATGAGGCTGGACGCATGATCGGATCGACTACATATGTCGAGTTCGAGTCACGCGCCGACCTAGATAATTGGCTTCAGCAAGATCCCTATGTAACCGGCGACGTTTGGCGCGATATTACCATTACACCGATCCGCTTAGCTGTCTAGAGAATCCCTTCGGACCCTTTGGGCATAGGCCGCGAAACCCACAAGCATCTCCGCAGGCAAGGCCGGCATCTGCTGTGCCAGATCAGTGCTCTATTAGCTCAGTTTAAATCGATCAAATTACTGAGTTTCGTCACCCCATTATTCAACTAAAGTCATGCCTCGCGATTATCATGTCTACCGATCTCTCTCGATAGACACATTTGCATAACCTCGCTCAAACCACAGGATTGTAATAGTTCAAGAACGCTTTCTTTGTCGCTGCCCGCCAATGAATCAACGTAATTTTGTACAAGGCTTAATAATCTGCCGCCCTTACTGACGCCGCAGTTGTCGAAGAGCATCGCCCAATATCTGTCCAGACCGATCGTAATTCTCAGGCATGGGTAACACATTGTTGGCTTGAACGTAGCTCTCATAGCCAGCCACCATCTCAGAAAGTAACTCGGGTTGCTCCCCAGCCAAGTCTCTACTCTCTCCAGGGTCAGCCTTGATATTGAACAGATGCCACGCCGTCTCCCCCTGCCCTGCTCCATTTATTACGATTTTGTAATCGCCTTTGAACAAAGCGCTATTTCCGCCTAACTCATAACCTATGGATTCAGAATCGGTGTGTATTGGCGAGGAATCACCGGCTAAAAATTCAGAAAAATCGGCTCCGACTATTGGCTCCACAACCCTGCCCTGCCAGCTTCCCTCATGGCCATCAACTCCAACCAGACTCAAAATAGTGGGTGCCAAATCTGTCACAAACGTAAACTCATCGGTCATGTCGCCAACTCTGGCAATGCCCGGACCTGAAATTACCAGAGGTACACGCAGGCCTCCTTCATTGGCGTGAAACTTATAGTAAGTCAGGGGCGAAGCGGCAATTGTCGCGTTGCTAGGCCCAATGGCATTCCATGAGCCACGTTCGCCGAGAGTTTCATAGTCGGAGTTGTAGCCTACGAGATCAAACCAAGGAGCAAGTAACGAACCTCCATTCGGCAGAATAATATTGGAGCCCTCCGCTCCATTATCTGAGGTAAATACGAAGATAGTATTGTCGTATTCGCCGGTGCTCTCGAGGTACGCCATCAAGCGGCCAATATGCATATCCATGGCATCTACCATGCCGGCATACACTTCCATACGACGGGCGTGATGACGCCTCTGCTCCGTCGTCAAGCCGTCCCAGTCTCGTGTGCCGGGGGTGACCACCGCCTCGGTACCTACAGGGATAACACCGGCCGCCTCAGCTGCAAGCCGTCTTTTCTCCCGCATGACTGTCCAGCCTTCGTCGTACACACCGGCATACTTGTCGGAAAACTCCCGCGGAGCCTGCACCGGCATGTGAACCGCTTGAAAAGGGATATAAGCGAAGAAGGGCTGATCGTCTTCGGCATTCGTTTCAATAAACTCGATTGTCTTATCAACAAAATACTTTGACGAATAGAAATCATCTGGCAGTGTGTGCGCCGCGCCATCTGCATACCAGTTGGCTTGTTCATAGATGGGCAGGTACGTACGCTGCTCCCAGTTATCCGCCCCGGTATCCGCCATAGCAATAGTGCGGTCAAATCCCCGCGCTGAGGGAAGCAATTCGGGAGTATGGCCCAGATGCCATTTCCCCGTCATATAAGTATGGTAGCCACCAGCCTGCAATACATTAGCAAGCGTGACCACTTTGTCGTTCAAGACGCCCTGATAGTGCTCATAGGCCATCTGTTCCGCAGGCAGCGCCTCAGGGATATTCGGCACGCCGTTTCTGTGGCTGTCCACGCCGGTGAGTAGCATAGCCCTCGCAGGCGCGCAGCTTCCAGCAGTGTGGTAATTGGTAAAAGAAACACCTTCTGCAGCGAGCCTGGCAATGTTCGGAGTATGTATCTCGCTGCCGAACGGGGAAATATCTGTGAAGCCGAGATCGTCGGCCAGAATGAGTACTATATTGGGACGATCAGACTGCTGCGCACTGACCAGAGATGGCGAAGCAAGAAGTGTGAGCAGACAGATGCTAAGAGTAAATGAGATGTGGTTTTGCATAACTTATCCTTTGTAACAACGAGACCAAAACATAGTGTCGTAGGCCATTCTGAAGGGTACAGATTTATTTCTAGTCTATTACACGATAGCCGGATGGGGTGTATTCGATAGAGCTAGGGAAGTCCAGAGCTTCGATTTTGGTATGGCCTACAAGCGCAGCATCTTCCAGGGCTCTGCTTGCCCCGTAACTTCTCATAAACTCATCCTCCTCTTCACGATCAGGCAGTTGGCCAGTCAGTGCCATGCGAATTACTTTGGCTACTTCCTCAGGGTTATCACGCTGCGGATAATGTCCAGCTGTGGGCAGCACCCAAAAGCTGCTTTGCGCCGGTCTATCATTTAGATAGGTGTCCCAGACATGGTTGGAAATTCGAACAGGGTTTACGTTATCGGCTAATCCCCAGAGATAAGCCACGGGCACCGGGCTGCGTGGCAGATTTTCTAGCCAACGCACTTCGTTCGCCTGGCGCTCTAACAGGTAGCGACCGACATAGATCAAGGAAACATTACCCTGATTGAACGCAAATATATCGGAAAAAGCGAGCGATTCCGGTTCTCCTTCGGTACGCCGTCGCTGCCCCGCTTGGAAAGTAAGCATTTGGTCGGCGGTAGCGGTATCGAGCATTCTCAATTGACCGGGCGAAAGATTGGCTAGCGGCAGAAACATGCCACTGTTTGATAGGAAGTGATAATTGACCGTATAGCCTGGATTTGGGTCGTCTAGATAGTTGCCGAGAAACGCCAAGCCGATGCTCACACCACGGTCGTGGGTATAGAGCGCGAAGTCTTCAAAACCAACTACTTCGCGGACAAAATGATCAACGATCTCCGCATTCTCCTCCAACATGTAGTTGTAACCATCAAGTGGTTTATCGGAGAAACCGGAACCCGGAAAATCCAGCGCGGCGATATGATACTCGTCTTCTAGAAAAGGGATCATCTTGTAATAGTCGAAACTAGAATTCGGGAAGCCGTGGATCAATACCAGTTTCGGCTTGGTCTCGTCTCCCCAAGTTCTGAAGAAAACATTGACCTTCTTGGCATTGTTGTCTTCTGTAGTTGATGTCCATTCGAAATAATCGCCGCCCTGATACCAATCTCGGGCTAAGTCGGAATAGAAAACGAATTCATCATCCTGCGCCAGCGAAGCCT
Source organism: uncultured Gammaproteobacteria bacterium (assembly GCA_913058275.1). GTDB lineage: Bacteria > Pseudomonadota > Gammaproteobacteria > Pseudomonadales > Pseudohongiellaceae > UBA9145. Next base: position 4,227 of record CAJXQP010000168.1, read on the forward strand.
GAGCACCGAATAAGATAAGAAAAACGAGGAATAATTTACGCGATAAAGTCATGACTACTACCTGATGTTTTGTTGTCGATTGTTTGCCAAGCTAGTTTAGCGATCCGCCAAGCGTCTACCGCCACCAAGCTGGTAGTAGACTACAGGAATAAAATCTTCTGGACCCAAGCCTGTCTGGATTCCTCTGTCCCATCTCGCCACTCCTAACAGAAAATGAGCCCATCCCAATTCATTCTTTTTTTCCAACTCTAGGGTCTAGCAGTCCAGAAGAACACTTTCCAATCGCGAAGCGGTTCCGAGCCAGGGTAAGCTGGCTGATCAAGTGACCTGCCCCCGGCCCAAAGTCGCATCATCTCAATACGCTCATCACCAAAAATCTCGGTAGCCGTCATCTCGAACGTCTGATCTCCTATGCGCAGCAGCCCATCGCCACCATTTGCATTGACGCGTCGTTCCCAGTATCCATTGTCGGGGCGGGTAGCCGTAATTACGCCATCTGGCATGCCCACCCACGAAAGATAATTAACGAAAGGCGGGAATCCGGCAAGTTTGAACATCATTGGACCTTGAACAGAGTCGTTTAGCGGTGAGAAATCATCGAGCGGCGGAGTGAGAGTTCCACCAATAAATATACCCGGCGTACGACCGAGTCCCTGATTACTAAGGTAAGGAGCTGTAGACGCCCATCCTACCGCGACAACCAGTAACAGCAGACCAGCTGCCACCCCAGCGATTTTAAGCTTACTCATTGCAAATCCTCCTTATTATATGTAGAAAAAGACTCAGTATATCCAATTTATGGCTGCGTCCAATATAAAGACTCAGACGCTGTTTCCCAGTGACCCACGGACCTGATATAAACCTTTCCATGCATATCAGGAACATGAATCGAATTTCTTTATCAGACACCTGCTTCATGGCTCTCTCTACTTTATCCGTATGCGGCGCTAATGGCGAAGTAAACTAGTTACTGACATGCCACTACAGTTTGGCTGTTTATTTGGCGACAGTCCCTGACTTATAACTCGAGTGAGAGGTTAAAAATTAATTATGACTAAGACACTCAGCAAGATAGGTATTATTGGACTGGTATTTTACTCAGCAGTTGCCGGAGCACAAACCGCCCCTTCCTTCAACGCAAATTTTGACGGTCTGAAGATAACTCTGTGCGGCACTTCCTCGCCATTGCCTGCGCCGGGTCGCGCACAAGCGTGCATAGCGGTAGAAACACGTGATCATCTTTACATTGTAGACGCAGGTTCCGGTTCTGCAGCGACAGCGCAGCTAAGCGGCATTCCTTTGGATAAGATGCGTGGCATTTTGTTAACCCATTATCACTCTGATCATATATCCGATATTGGCGATTTCAATCTCAATTCTTGGATAGCAGGCCGACCAGCACCGTTGCAAATTATTGGACCAGAAGGTGTCGACCGCATTGTTGAGGGTCTTAATATCACTTACGAATTGGACCGCGGTTACCGCGTGGCTCATCACGGTGCAGAGCTACTAAACCCCGAACTAGGCGTAATGCAGGCTCGCACAATAGGAGAAGGCGTAATCGTGGATGAAGATGGATTGCGGATCACTGCATTCGAAGTTTCTCATCCACCGATTGATCCAGCCTTTGGCTATCGGTTGGATTACGGCGGTCGCTCCGTGGTTATCAGTGGCGATAGCTTAGTAACCGACAAAATTGTTAATATATCCGATGGCGCAGATGTTGTGCTACATGACGCGATGGCTTTGCAGCTAGTGCAAGGTGCGGAAGCTATGTCACGCGGCGCTGGCAATACCCGAATTGCAGCCGTACTCCACGACATCCAAGACTATCACGCAACCACTGCAGATTTAGCACGCCTGGCAGCCGAGGCAACGATTGGGCAACTCGCTCTTTATCACCTTGTACCAGCCCCAAGAAATGCCATGGCGATTGCGGCATTCAACGGCGACTTACCAGACGGTGCTCTCATTACTGAAGATGGCATGGTGATTACCCTGCCAGTAGGTTCAAAAGAGATCGCGGTTGACTGATACCACTGGGTCAGTGTGAATATAAAACAACTCTAGAGCCTGCTATTAGTGATTTTATAGCATCCTTCTTAGCACTGCCTCATCGCAGACTTTTTACTCTCTGATTTAAACAAGGAATTGGTTGCACTATCTACCGAAAATCCTCGTGTCGATGGTTCGACTAATAACGCCAATAATTTTCAACAAGTGCGGAAGTCACTCTCTGCGCGTTAATTTTTCTAGTTTTAACCCTACCGCGGAACCTTCTTCAAATCCGGGCCAATAACTATGCTCGTCGGATGGCAAACCATTCTTAACCGAATCTGTCTCTTATACACATCTGACGCTGCCGACGAATAGA
>CAJXQP010000169.1 GCA_913058275.1 uncultured Gammaproteobacteria bacterium
TCGTCGGCAGCGTCAGATGTGTATAAGAGACAGATTCCTGAGTGTTCGAAGGCTTGAAGATGGCGGTTATTTGCCGGTTCGAAATTCACTAGGCTGTTCACGGCCCCTATTGGAGACAGGGCGGCTAACGCTTCTATTTGTGCGGGTGTCCCACCAAAGCCAGCGCGTTCTAGCAGATGGGCAGCAGTCTCAAAGTTCCAGTCTGCGTTTGTGATCGGTGCAAGGTCATCCTGCGAAGAGGCAAGACCCGCTAGTTGCGCCGTGCTTGCGCTGGATAGCAGAGCCAGCGTTATGCCTGTAACAGCCAAGCAAGCGAATCGATAGGGTGGGCGAAGCATGAGGAGCTCTCCAGATACCATTATAGAGCCACACTTTATTCTATTTTTCGAATAGTGGACAGGCCGAGTTCTTCTGCTTAGGCCGGCAAACTATCAAATTGGTGATCGAGGGAGCTAGGTATTTTTGGAGTTCTGTTAATTGACGCTATAACGTTACAGCGTTATAGTGCGGTATTCATGAACTCCGTCCCCGAAAACCCTTTCTACTGCAGCTGTGGCTGCTATCGAGCTATCTGTGAGTGAACTATCCAAACGTGCCACCGTCTACTTCGACCCAGCCTTGCATCAAGCACTGAGAATCAGGGCAGCCACGTCAAGCCAGTCCCTATCCGAACTTGTGGACGAGGCGGTACGTCAATTGATGAAAGAAGACCACGAAGACCTTGAAACTTATGCCAGCAGAGTGGCGGAACCGGAGATTAGTTATGAAACCCTGCTCAATGATCTGAAAAAGCATGGCAAGATATAACATTATCTTTAAGTGTTCAGTCAAAAGAGATCTACGCCGAATTTCTAGTCAGGACATTCCCGCTATTTTGCAGCGCATTGACGCGCTGGCTGAAGAGCCACGGCCAGTTACTTGCAAGAAACTCAGCTCGAAAGAAGTGTTTCGTGTGCGGCAGGGCAACTATCGAATTATTTATGAAATCTTTGACAACACATTAGTGGTCTTGGTTGTAGCAGTGGCGAATCGCAGCACTGTCTATCGTCGCCAGTGAAGGTGAGCTAGTCGCCTAGCTTTAGTTAGACGCCGCACTGGGGACCTCGTTTGAGCGTGAATTTAAGCATTCTATTTATTTCCTTCTCTACTTGCGTAAGAATGCAAACACGGCGATTCTAGACACTTGGTCAACCTCCACTAGATGAAGAAGGATAATATGCTGGGAAAAAGTCGACTAGTCTCCTCTGTACTGTTTGCCTTCGTGCTTATCAATAGTGCGCAAGCGCAAATTGATTTTCGCCCACTCACACAGGAAATGCTGAACGATCCCGATCCTGAAGATTGGCTAATGTGGCGCGGCGGTTATAACAATTGGGGTTACAGTCCGCTGGATCAGATTAATCGAGACAATGTAGATCAATTACGTCTGGCTTGGTCTTGGACATTCGCTCCGGCGGCCCTTGGCTCCAACGGCATGCAGGTGGAACCCACTGTCTACGATGGCATTATGTATATACGCCATTCCGATGAAAAATATTCTGCCCATAACGCCGCTACTGGCGATTTAATTTGGCAATACTCTCGTCCTCTGCCAACGGAAATCGTTGCGGGTGATACCCGCCTAACGGTTCACAGGGGCAGGGGGGTATTCATCTATGAAGATAAGTTAATCTCCCATGCTACCGACGGCACCTTGTTTGCGCTGAACCCAGCCACAGGAGCGCTTTTATGGGAATCGGTGATGACCGATTTCCGCAGTGGTGCGCAGCCCAGTGGTGCGCCGGTGGCGTTTGGCGGTTCGGTAGTTGTTCCCTATAACTGCACCGCATGGACAGCCGCTGATCCCTGCCATATGTCAGCCTATGATGCAGACAATGGCGACTTGCTTTGGCGTTGGTATACCAGCCCTACGGCACAGGACCCTATGCACAGCACTTGGGGTGATGAGCCACAGATTTATCCTCTTCAGCGCCGTCGTAACATGTCGCCTTGGATGACTCCAGCGGTGGACAGCGAGCGCGGCTTGTTTATTTTTGGAGTTGGTTCTAGTGCGCCGCAGCAACCTCAGCTTGCAGGCACCAATGGCGAATGGCCTGACCGTTTGTATCAAGGCTCAACCGTAGCGTTGGATCATCGCACCGGCGCATTGGTGTGGTGGGCTCAGCATCATTCTGATATGTGGAACGATGATTCTGTCTATGATCGAATTCTTGTCGATGCGAAACTAAACCCCAGCGCGCCAAATTCGCTGGGCCAAAACCCAGATATCGATCCTGGCCAGACGCGCGAATTAGTTATTGGTTCTTTTTCTAAGGACGCGATTTTTTATGTCTACGATAGAACCGACGGAGAATTTTTGTATGCACGGCCAACCGCGTATCAGAATGTTATACACAGCTACGACGGTGTAACAGGTGCATACACAACCGAGCCTGATGCAATAATGATTGCCGAAGAAGGAAGAGAGGCGACTATTTGTCGAGAGAACAGACAAATTCCGCAGGGAGCTTACAGTCCTCTTACCAATGCCTATTACGTGCCAGCTTTCAATGGCCCTTGCTCGGTGATGTCTATGCGCTCCACTGAGCCTACAATTGAAACAGGCTACAACACCACTTACAGCGCCACCGTGCCGAGCCCAGCTGCACAGCTGGGACAGCCGGAAGCGATCGATGTAACAACTGGCAAGACTCTATGGCGACTTGATCGAGAAACGCCGCTATATGGCATGTTAACCACCGGTGGCGGCTTGCTATTCGCGGCGGACACCAATAGACGTTTTCACGCCATCGATCAGTGGACCGGCGAAACGCTTTGGCAGACTATTTTGAATGGCGCTAGTGATATGGCGCCGATTTCATTTGCAGTGGATGGCAAGCAGTTTGTCGCGGTAATTGCCCCCAGTGGAACTCAGGCAGCGGCGCAGCATGCTGGTCAATTGGGGTTATCCTCGCTTACTGGGTTACATAATGTTGGACACACAATGTTTGTATACGCGCTTTAGGAGAAAGGGACTGCCAACTTGGCGGTCAAAATATTTCAGAGTGTTTCGAGCAAGACCGATTGCGACGCTGCGATCTGTTACCTACCGATTAGTCTTCGAGTGTCTCTGACACTGAATATCCATGACCCTAGTAAGCGAAGGGTGAGTTCTTGATAACGGCTGAACAAATTCGTGTTTTTTCCTTCTGGTACTGATATCCAGGACGGTTTGGATGAATTTCTGTTTATTCATTCTGATCCTCGCAGCTCATCTAAGTCGCGATATATGTGCATTGCAGGCGGGGCGCTAAAATATTCCCCTAGGGTTTCGAAGCCCCCTTGCCCTAGGCGCCATTGGTAGTATGTTTGAAAGTGTTGTTCTGGCTCTCATTGCTTTATGAAGAGCACTTTCCCGGGATTTTCTTGATCCAAAAAAATATCGAAGCGTTCATTTCCTGCGAAGCTTCGGCTGACCTCAAGCCCGTCTTGGACCAATGTCAGAAATTCTTGGCATTTTCCATCGATGATGGACAGTTCTGAGGTAATAAGTGAGGACAGGGCTATAAATAGAGGCATGAGTGGCATTTCCTACGGTTTTTCAAGTGGTTGGTGATAGTGATTATCCACAGAAGCACGTCAGGAACTATCAGTAGTCTACTGCCACACAGGAAATAGGTTTTAGGAGAGCAATAGCGTGTATTACAGGGTCAGAATGCCTTTACACTATCTCTAGTTCCTATATGCTGTAAAAAAGCTCTAATAACAATGAGGGTAAGATAGATGGCTAAGTCCGCAGGTATCAATAGAAGAACATTCATGAAGAACGCTAGCCTTACGGCCTTCGCTGGGGCGACCGGCGGCATTGCGACAGGATCTACTGTAGCCTCTGCAGCCAGCCACTCAAAAATGGCTAACGGCAAATACGACTTCGACACGGTCTATGATCGAGTTGATCACAACACAGCACGCTGGGACTCCCCGCCCAGGAACTACCCTGAAGGCACTTTCAAATACGGCATGGGTGTTGCGTCCATGGATTTTGAGTGCGCTCCCTGTATTACCGAGGCGATAGCCGAGCGTAACGAGCATCACAGCTGGGGCTATATGAGCAGCACCGCACCTCTACGCGACCAAATTGTGAAATGGAATGGCGAGCGCAATGGTCTTGACCTTCCCAATGAGGCGATTACGATTTCCGATGGCGTGTATGCCGGCATGATTGCCGCTATGCGCTCGTTAGTTGGCCCGGGCGGCAAGGTACTAATAAATTCGCCTGCCTATTCTGGTTTCTACACGATGAATCGCAATGCACGTACGATTCCTGTTGATAGCCCACTGGTTAAGGTCGGCGATCGCTATGAGATCGATTGGGAAGATCTAGAATCTAAGATGACGCCAGACGTTCGCGCAATGATCGTCTGCAATCCGCAGAATCCTACGGGTAATGTCTGGAAAGAAGACGAGCTTCTGCGCATCGGTCGTCTCTGTCTAGAACACAACATCGTAGTCCTATCGGACGAGATTCATGCAGACTTCATTCGCCCAGGACACAAGTACACGCCATTTGCCTCCCTTCCCGATCAGGCTGTAGTCAATAACAGCCTGTCCTTCGTTGCCATCAGTAAGACATTTAACTTGGCCGGCATGAAGAATGCCTACTTTTACTCCAAGAGCCCTCAATTGAAGGCTAGAGTGGATGAATATCATTTTGCCGAATTGAGCACTTTGGGTGTGGTAGCGAATGAAGCTGCCTACAGAGACGGAGCTGACTGGTTTGCGCAAGCGCTGGCCTATATCGATGGCACTCACGATATGGTCGAGCGCTACATCAAGGAAAGTATGCCTACTGTTGGTTATACCCGTAACGAAGGCACCTTCATGACCTTCCTAGATTTCAGCCAGACCATGTCATCGATCGGTGCCAGCGAGCAATACAAATCACACGGCAAAGATACGCCTGAACAATATTTTCAAGATTGGCTAGTTCACAATTCCGGCGTCTATCTGAACCCGGGTTCAGCTTACGGTGAAGGTGGTGCAGGCCATATGCGGATGAACATAGCCTCGTCGCGAAGCGTGGTTAAGGGTGCGTTTGACGCATTAGCGTCGGCTGTTAATAAAGTCTAACAGCGGCACAGATAAGGGGTTGGAATTTTATCCAATCCCTTTTTTTTGCTCTAGTTTTTGCATTAAGGATAGTCGTAGAGAGTAAGCGTCTAACATTACAAACTTTGATGGATACCATATTCCCAAAAAGAGGAGTTTTGATCATGAAAATGACACGTCGCGGTTTCGTAGGAACCGTTGGTCTGGGCAGCGCAGCCGGACTTCTTGCCAGTGCAGGATTAACCAGCAAAAAAGCTAGCGCGGCTTCGAGTTATGAAGCTGAGGCTGTCTATGATGGCGGCATCATGCAGCTCAATCAGAATGAGAGTGCGCGCGGCCCTGGTCCTAAGACAATGGAGGCGATCCGCTCTCACGTTACTAGACGCGTTGGTCGTGGCTATGCACCAGATCATGTGAATGAATTGCGGGCTACACTGGCAGACGGTTACGGAGTCACAACTGACAACGTAATTATTTCCACAGGTTCTGGACCCTTGCTAGTAGGGGCGGCTCGAGCGTTCTGTTCTGAGAGTAAAGCGCTGGTCACTACCGGTCCTACTTACACGACGGCTGAGCAAACTGCGCGTTTGATAGGTGCGCCGATACGAAGCATACAAGTCGATAGTTCTACTATGGGAGTTAATTTGGAAGCTTCGGCCGAAGCCGCCGTAGGAGCGGGCTTGGTGTATTTTTGCAATCCAAACAATCCCACCGGCACAGTACACTCACCCGACGCAGTTGAATCATTTATCCGGCGTGTGCAACGAGAATCTCCGAATACAAAGATGCTAATTGATGAGGCGTATATCAACTATGCCGCCGATGATGCGATGCAGACAGCTCTACCGCTGGCGATGGAATTTGAGAACGTGTTTATTACGCGCTCCTTCTCTAAGGCGCACGGCATGGCTGGCCTGCGTGTTGGTTATGCTTTAGGTCAGAAAGCAACTCTGGATGCGGTGAGTTCTGCCTGGGGCATGGGTGATGTGAACATGCTTAGTGCGATTGCAGCGATTACCGCCTTCAAGGACAAGGAGCACATCGAGTGGGAGCGTCAGGAGAATACCGAGATACGCGCCTTTGTCGTTGCTGCATTTAATGACATGGGTTATGAAGTACCGAACTCCCACACCAACCATATTTTTGTAAACCTAGGTAAGCCTGCAAAAGAATTTCGTGATGCCTGTCTTGAGAACAAGATCTTGGTTGGACGCGATTTTCCGCCGTTTGAGCAAACTCACTGCCGCATTTCTATGGGAAGTCGGGAAGAGATGCAAATAGCGGTAGAGGTTTTTCGGAAAGTTCTGGCGTAGGTTAATAAAAAGGACTCGGGGAACCAAAAAAGGCCAGAGTATAAATACAGTACTGTATTTATACTCTGGCCTTTTTTG
>CAJXQP010000170.1 GCA_913058275.1 uncultured Gammaproteobacteria bacterium
TCGGCAGCGTCAGATGTGTATAAGAGACAGTACTCAGATTCTTCTTGCGCATGCAGCGGATGCACCACTACACAAAAAAGCAACACGAACAGTCGAACACCGAATCGCAAAAAGGTGAATAGCGTCTTCGAATTATTCATAGCATACTTTCTATGATCACCAGGCAAGTTCTAGTATCTCCATAACATCATTTTCGTCATGTATCTTGCGAGGATTTTTTCTTACCACCGGATGTTTCGCCGCCCTTTGTGCAATACTTGAGAGCTGTTCCATGCTCACATCGACATCACGCAGCGATGTCGGTAATCCCAAACTCGCCACTAGCGCCTTTACAGAGGCCGCCGCGTCGTGCTCTTTGTTGCCTAGCGCATCGTTGATAGCCGCCTGCTTCCCTGCCTGTTGCTTGGCATTCCACGCCAGGACCGCCGGCAACATAACACAAGATGTGTAACCATGAGGTACTCCACAGAGACTGCCTACTATATAACCGATGCCGTGACTCGCTCCGTGGGACACGGTGCCCAGACCAACGCAAGCCAACCAGACTGCCTGTTGGCTCAAACTTCTCGCAGCTAGGTTTGTAGGATCGCGCTTACACTCGGGCAACGAACTCGCGAACAGACGCATCGCATGAAGGAAATGACCGTCGACGAACGCATGTGAGTCGGCCGAGCAAAAACCCTCAACTGCATGATCGAGTGAGCGAATCGCGGTAGAGAGCCACAGCCATTGAGGCGTGTGCAGACTTAGCTGCGGATCATAGATAATGGACCGTGGGCAGATATCGATGCCGCGATAACCCTCCTTCGCGGATATCTGCGTGTTCAGTACGCCCGCATTGTTGCTGAATTCGGCACCGGAAAGCGTTGTAGGAATGGCGATCTGGCGAATTTTAGGATCGCCCTTGAAGAGACTAAAATCTGCATACTTTGAACCGCGAGTGCCGTCACCATATTGTGCGTATTCGATAAGCTGCGCCTCGGACTCAACTCCCTGATCGATCGCGAGTTGAACAACCTTACAAGCGTCTATGATTGAGCCTCCGCCCAATGAGACGAGTAGATCGGCATCCACCTCACGCGCCACCTTTAAGGTGCGCATCACATCCGAGCGCGGAGTGTGCGCCGCGATGTCGTGAAACAGACCCGCAAAGTTACTTCCTAGCGCGGCCTGAATCTCAGTGAAGTTATCAGTAGCCTGACTCAGGCTATTCGATGCCACTAGCAGCACGCGCTGCGCTCCTAGCCTTTCAACAAGGCTAGCAAGAGTTGCCGGGGCAGAAGCGCTGGCGAATACATTTTTGAGCTCGCTGTAATTGAATTCGATGCTAGTGCCAGCTGCGGTAGTAAGGTTTGTTGCCATGGGCCGGTGGGTGTCTCCACTGCTGGTTTTGAGGCTCTGACTATAACCCAAATAGCCCTCAAGCTCTCCAAAGCGGTCCGGCAAATTCATGTCTTAGCCTCTTCGGCACTGCTATACTCAAGACAAGAGCATATTTCACAAAAACAGAAGTAAATTCCCCGGGGATTGGACATGGCAACTTTCAAAGTTAACGGTGTAGAAAAGAATCTGGATATAGAGCCCCAGATGCCCCTACTTTGGGCTCTGCGTGACGAGTTAGGCATGACAGGAACGAAGTTTGGCTGCGGTATCGCCTCTTGCGGCGCCTGTACTGTGCATGTAAACGGCAGCGCGGTTAGAAGCTGTGTTACGCCGGTGAGCGCAATCGAGGGACAGGAAATAACTACTATTGAAGGTCTAGCGATGATTGCCGCGGGTGCGAATCCATCCGCGCCCGATTTGACCGCCGTGCAACAGGCATGGATCGACCACCAAGTACCGCAGTGCGGTTACTGCCAGTCTGGGATGATCATGGCCGTGTCTTCATTGCTCGCCACGAACCCGAACCCTAGCGATGCTGATATTGATAGCAGCATTACCAACGTCTGTCGCTGCGGTTCTTATCCGCGAGTGCGCAAGGCAATTCATTCGCTGGCTAGTGCGTAAGGGAGACTGAATATGAAAATTAGCAGAAGGCGTTTCCTACTTAGTACCGCCGTCGTCGGTGGCGGCGTCCTCATTGGCTACTCAGCGCTGAAGCCAAGCAAACATCGCAGAGCAAATGCGGAGTTGGTGACAGGGGAAGAACGCTACGTTACTTCCTACATTAAGATTGAGCCCAACAACAAGATCACCATCTATGTTCCTCACTCAGAAATGGGCCAGGGCGTACATACCTCCCTGCCGATGATGGCGGCGGACGAGTTGGATGCAGCCTGGGAAGACATCAGCGTCGAACAGGCGCCTGCTATCGACATGTTCGCGAACGGCGAATTGGTAAAAGGTTTTGCCGGCGAAGTAGGCATACCTGGAATCCTAACCGGCCTCGTTAACTTCAGTGCGGCGAGCATTGCCGAGCTGATGAATTTGCAGATTACCGGGGGCAGTTCTTCGGTTCGCTTTACTGGTGAATCTTCAATGCGCACAGCAGGCGCAGCCGCACGACAGATGTTGGTGGAATGTGCAGCGAATCGTTGGGGCGTAGCAACAGATGAATGCAGCACAAAGCTAACCTATGTACAGCACAATGCCAGTGGCCGTTCGCTTAGTTACGGTGAGCTCGCTGCTGATGCTGCCCTGCTAGAGCCACCCGAGAATGTAACGCTGAAGGACCCTTCGCAATTTACTATTATGGGCAAGGCGATATCGCGCGTAGATATTCCAGCGAAGGTGGACGGCTCTGCCGAATACGGTATCGATGCACAAAGCGAAGGTATGCTTTACGCCGCTATCCGTCTCGCTCCGGTCTTTGGAACGAAACTAGTCTCTGTTGATGCCGGCGACGTACTAAGTCGACGCGGTGTGAAGCGCATCATCGAGTTAGAGGACTCTGTCGCTGTTGTGGCTGATAGCTACTGGCGCGCAAAGGAAGCGCTTAAGTTAGTTAAGTCCGAGTTTGAATCTTCGGATGCGGACACAACATCCAGCGCCGATCTGTTTGACGGTTTCCAACGCAGCCTCAGCGAAGACGATAACAGCGAAGTCTTAGAAGTCGGTGATACTGGCGCGGCGATGGAGGACGCTGCCGATGTTATCGAAGGCAATTACACAGTTCCTTATCTTGCGCACGCCGCTATGGAGCCTATGAATTGCACCGTGCATATTCATGACGACATAGCGGAAGTTTGGACCAGCACGCAGGATGCATTGGGCATAAAGGCCCGGGTCGCAAAAATTGCAGGCCTGTCGGAAGACGATGCGGTTTTTCACCACAGCTATCTCGGTGGAGGCTTCGGAAGAAGACTACCTTTTAACTGGAACGTTATCGATCACGCGACATTAATCGCCAAGGAGTTCGATGTTCCGGTGAAGACTGTGTTGAGCCGCGAAGACGATATGCAGCAAGACTACTATCGCCCTGCTGTCGCAAGTAATTTCAAGGCCGCCTTCGATGCTAACGGCATGGTACAAGCTTGGCATAATCGCTTTACTGGCCCAATACAGACACCTGGCGCCTCGCATATTCCTTATGCAATTCCAAATCAATCTATCGCCGTTGTCGATGGCGACACGCACGTGCCTATTGCAGCATGGCGTAGTGTCGATCATTCACAGCAGACTTTCTTCACGGAGTCTTTTGTCGATGAGATAGCGCATCGCGCTGGCAAGAACCCTTATCAATTTCGCATGGAAATGCTTGCAGGGCATCCTCGTCATCGTAAGGTACTCGAGGTGGCGGCCGAGGCAGCAGGCTACGGTCAGAACTTACCCAAGGGCCATGCCCTGGGCATTGCTGTACAGGAAAGCTTTGGCAGCATCGTTGCCGAGGTCGCCGAGGTATCTTTGGACAGCAATAATCGACCCGTGATTCACAAAGTTACCTGTGCGATAGATTGCGGCTGGGCAGTAAACCCAGACACAGTCGAGGCGCAAGTCGAGAGTGGCATAATCTACGGCCTTACCGCCGCGTTGTACGGTGAGATCAGCATAGAGAATGGCCGCGTCGCACAGAACAACTTCCCTGACTATGAGATGGTACGCATGAATGATGCGCCTGAAATCGATGTGCATATCGTTGAGTCTGGTGAAGAGTTGGGCGGATTGGGCGAACCTTCAACGCCACCACTGGCCGCGGCAGTAGCCAACGGCCTGTATATCCTGACGGGTCAGAGAGTCAGGGAACTGCCACTGAAGAATCACGACTTCTCGCGCGCTACACCGATCGCGCAGGTTTAGATTCATCTTAAAAAGCGGGCGTAATGATACGTCCGCTTTTTTCTGCTCCAAATTTGACGAAATCGGATAGGGCTCAGAACAAGAACGCTTATGTCTAAAGTATTCTCACAGCAACTACTCGTTTCCATAGTCTTCGCGTTTGTCTTAACAGCATGCCAGGGAACAAACAACCGCGCGAATAGTGCGCAGATTGCTGCTTCCGTAGAACAACTCCTCGCAAACTGCTCAGCAGACATCCTGACCTTTCGCTACTTAGTCGATCAAGGCGGTGTAACAAACGCTAGTACGCCAGCGCTGCGTTTTTATCCACTCCTACACAGCAACAGGTTCTTACACAGCCTGTCTCACTCCGCGAAGTCGAGCATTGAGGTTAGACAGTGGACGATGCTGTTAGCTGAGCTAGCAACCAAGACACGGGCGGCGGAAAACAAAAACCTCACAGTCCCCTGGAGTAACTCGTCCCTAGAAGAGTTAGCTGAATGTTCACGAAGCGTTGCAACCGAACCAGAGCACGAAGAAAACCGAATTGCAGTTCTTACAGCTGTACAGCAGTCGGACTTTCCTGCTCACTATTTACATGGCCGGCAAACTCTTGGTGCTATTGCTCTGCTTCGCCGGTTTCTCAAGCAGCGTATTCTCGCCTTGCATGTTGATGAACGAAAATGGTTTGAAGAAGAAGAGTCTTTCCTTCGCAGCAATAACTATGAGATTGGCGCTGCGCTTAAAAACTCGACAACCAGTAGCGTTGCCAATTGGATGAGAACGGCCTATACCAGCAACGAACTAGGCCTACCGCTTTTGCAGGAGCCACAACTGAACTCGCTATTTGCACAACATGCGCCCAACCTTCAGATCGAATTTACGGACGACAACGACATGATCGGCGCTCCACAGTGGGAGGACGATCGAGTCAGGATTGCTAGCGACAACCCTACCGCCTATGTGCTGCCATCGATGACGTTATTTGAAGGTAGGAAGCTTCTACAACTCAACTATGTGTTCTGGTTTTCAGGACGAAAGCCAAACGCACTAATTGATCTCTATTCCGGAAAAGTAGACAGCATCATCTGGCGTGTGACTCTGGACGAGAATGGTCAGGTTCTGCTCTACGACAGCATTCATAGTTGTGGCTGCTACCACAAGTATTTTATCGCGTCGGATAGTATCAATGCCAAGAGTCAGCCTACTTCTCGGGAGCCTGCCAACATATTCAAGCTAGATGCCGCCGCTACTCACGATGGCCTAACCCTTGCGATAACTGCGAATGAACATTACATCGTTGGAGTGAATTCTAGATCGCCGAATGCCCCACAAGAATCGATTCTCTACGATGTTCAATCCTATGACTTACTGAACAACTTAGAGAATGATGGCGGGAACAGAAGTCTGTTCGGCGATAAGGGCCTTATTGCTGGCAGCGAGCGACTCGAACGATTCACACTCTGGCCGACTGGCATTCTTTCCGTTGGCGCGATGCGCCAGTGGGGCACCCATGCTACAGGTTTCATCGAAGAGCAGCAGTTCGACGATGCCGACCTGCTAGGCAAGTATTTCGAAGCAGCTCCCTAAAAAACGCAGGGCAGATTTCTAGTCCAATCGTTTACTGAACCTCAAGATTGCCAGGGTAAGTGCCACCGCTGTGAAGATCGCCAGCGCGAGTAGTTCATCCAGCATCGAGGTAATGTCGGCGCCCCGCAAAACGATGCCACGGATCAGTCGATTGAAATGGGTGAGCGGTAGAATCTCTGCGAGATTCTGAGCGGCAACTGGCATGCCATCGAAGGGAAACATAAAGCCCGAGATCAGAATAGAAGGTAAAAAGAAGAAGAAAGCCATCTGCATCGCCTGAAACTGGGTTGCTGCGACAGTTGAGACTAAGAGCCCCAGCGATAGATTCGCCGCGATGAAAACCAACGCCGCTGCCAACACATGAATCAGACTGCCGCGAATCGGCACCTCAAAAAAGTACCAGCCCAGACCCAGCACTAACACCAACTGAATCAAGCCGATCAGGATGTAGGGCAAGATTTTACCCAGCATCAGCTCTGGCGTCTTGATTGGCGTATTGATCAACAGTTCCAGATTGCCGCGTTCCTTCTCGCGCACGATCGCGACCGACGTAAAGAGCACCATAGTCATGGTGAGTATGACGCCAACTAAACCTGGCACGATGTTGACGGCCGAACGTCTTTCCGGATTGTAGTAATTTCGAACTTCCAACACTGTCGCCTGCTCTGGCAC
>CAJXQP010000171.1 GCA_913058275.1 uncultured Gammaproteobacteria bacterium
TCTGCCTGCTGCTGGAGCACGCCGGGTTCGCGTAAGGTACGGCGCTCGACCAGATCCAATAACTCTTCGTCGGGCAGACTACTCCAGAGGAAATATGACAAGCGAGAAGCAAGTTCGGTGTCGCTGATCGCATACATGTCTCCGGGCTGCGCATCTGCCGGGTCTTGTTCAATGCGGAATAAGAAGTCAGGAGAAACTAGAATGCGTTCGAGTGCAAATTGAATCCCTGCTTCGAAGCCGCCATCGAGCCTGCCTGCATTATAGAATTCAACCAAGGGTTCAATATCGTTCTCGCCAATCGGGCGGCGATAGGCGCGGCGTGCTAGCGAGCCAAGAATTTCTCTTGCGCACGCGGGCTCTTCGTCTAGGCTTGCCGGAGTGCAAGTGAAGATTTGTTGCCGGCTCGGTGTGTCACCGGGCCCTGCTACTGAGAGTGGTCCTTCTATTTGGATGCTGCCTATTCCAGGATTTATATCGGGTAACTCAGTCACCGCTAAGTGATAGCCAAACAATCTGGGCTGCTGTATTCCTTCGTTCTCCCACATCTCGCGAGGAAACGTCGCACCGATGATGCGCGGGCCGGCTAGTACTGGCAGCACTATTTCAAAACCTTTGTCGGCGAAGGCCATCATGAATGCTTCCCAATCATCGCTGCCGCGAATATTTCCTGCGTAACTGTAAGGTGCTGGCACACCGGGTGCGTCACCACCGAAGGTTGCGGAGTCGATCAGCTCGCCGTCGAGACTGATCTCCAACTCGTGACGGGCGTCGTAACCACGCACGAAGTCCACGTAGTTTGTTTGCAGTTTGACAGTTATTCGATACTCGCCATCAACAGGAAAACTATGTTCGATGGCAGTGCCGCCTCTGGAACCGAAAGGGAGTTCCTCGCTCTGTCGATTATCCTGAATAAGATTCAGTGGAACATCGTAGCTCCTAATTGAAGCTCCACGGGGCGTCGCACCTACTGCTAGCTCAGCCACTTTGTGTGCGGCAGAAACATAGCGTTCAACCAACGCTGGAGATAGAGCCAACACATCGGCATTGTTGTCAAAGCCGTATTGGTCTGGCGAGTCAGCTGGAATCAGGCCAGCGACATCGATATTGAGGCCCAATAGGTCGCGAACTGAGTTTTTATATTCGGTTTGATTGAGCCTGTGAAATGCCTGAGTCCGGCCCGGGTTAACTCGTGCCGCGGCAACTTGATCGAGTTCATTTTCGAGCCAGCTCCGAAAGCCGTCGTAGCTTAGCTTGTCAGGACGCGGATAATTAGGAGGAGGCATCACGCCCACCCGAAGTTTGTTAACGACCTTCTCCCACACCTCAGGATTTTCCGCCAAGTTGGAAACATCTTCGGTATCAAGTGTTAGGCCTAGATTACGAAGCTGGGTAGTCTGCAATCCTTCGTTGGCAGTGGCCACGCTGTTAACTACCCCTTGGTTATGGCAGATGACACAGTACTGATCGAGCAACGCACGATTCTGCGAATCGACAGTCCTAGACTCCACGGCCCAGGATAAGTTTGTCGCAGCTAAGGCTATGCCGATAATGAGTATTCTTTTCATGTCATGTTCCGATCGAAACTCGCTGTTTAGTTGTTGCGTCCGGTTGGGTTCTCAACTGTGCCGCATTCATCGCCGAGATAACCGTCTCCACCACAGTAGCTTAGATCTTGAAGCTGGATCAGTATACCGTCTGGGTCCGTGAAATATAGCTCCGGCGTTCCTTCAGCTGCACCGCCTCGGTCCGATCCGCGCAGCGTAACGTAGGCCTGCAATGGCCCATCGGCACTTGATGCCCCCTCCAGCACGGTCAAGCCGTAGCCTTCCAGCACAGAGAAAATACGATCGACATCAAAATCAGCCACCGCCAGTGAGGCGTGGTGTATGCGGCCAGCCAGGGGAGGCACCGCCGGCATAGCTAGGAACTGCTTGCCTGAGCCAATTCTCATTACTGGTAGAGCGCCTTGATAGGTGTCTACTTCCATGCCGAATAGGCTCTGATAAAAAGCCATGGAGCGCGCCTGATCAGATACAAATAGAGTGAAATGATTGAACTCATGCAGGGTTAGTAGCCCCGAACTGGGGGCAGGCTCAGGTGTCGCTAGGCAGTCTTCGCCTAGCAAGCCGGCACCTCCGCAATAACTTGTATCCTGCAATTGCACGACAATGCCATCGCGGTCGCCAAAGTACAGTTCCGGCGTGCCGCTGGCTGCGCCACCAAATTCTTCTGTGCGCATTCTTACGCGGGACTGCATCGGGCCGGATTCAGTAGTCGCAGCAACGCCGTGTTCAGCGAGGATCTGCACGGTTCGCGCGTCATCAAAATTTTCAACCGCTAGGCATAGATGGGTGATTCGTGGATTGTCACTAGGCGATCCGCCAATGGCCATGAACTGTGGGCCGTCGCCGACCTGTAGTACGATAGTGTTGCCTTGCCTAGCAGCGATTGGCATGCCGAACAGGCCCTGATACCAAGCAAGCGAGGCGGCCGGATCGGACGCGCTAATCGTCATGTGATTAATCGATTGCACGGGTAGAGGGGGGCTGATACTGGTGGCAGCACCGCTGCTGCCGGTCACCGCTAGTGCCGCGGCTGAACCTAAGAAAGTGCGGCGACTAAACTGCTTGTTCTTTAATCCACTGATCAATCGTTCGACGTCCGCCACCATGGTCTATTCTCCTGAGAATTGCATTACTCTTATTCTTGCGACTTAGCTATGGATTATAAATGTAACGGTTGGTTCGCCTGTTGCATAGTCGATTTTAGAGTGCTGTTGAAATATGTTACAAATAGAGAGGCCAATTGTTAAGAATAATGATACAAATTGAGGCCTAAAGATCACTGGTTTGTCACTTATAACTACGCTCTTACAGTACAGTGGCTAAATAATAAAAATTATCCTCTGGAGACCCTAATGTCCTCGCTTGAAAAATTACTACTTCCGAAAGACTCCCGATTTCAACTGTTTGGACGTGCTGCCTGCGTGACACTGCTTGCGCTGCTTGCACTAACGGTCTTTGCGCAGCCACACGGTGGCAATGACGCTATACAAGGCATTGTGCAAAGCGGCAATGGTAGCGAGGCGGGAGTATGGGTAATTGCGGAGACGGATGACCTGCCGACTCACTTCATCAAAATAGTGGTTACAGACGACGAGGGTCGCTTTGTTCTGCCCGAACTGCCTGATGCCTTATATAAGGTGTGGGTGAGAGGTTACGGTCTGGTTGATTCCAAGCCGGTATCCCTGCGAGTAGGTGCCGACGTTACTCTGAATACGTTTATTGCAGGATCTCCTGCCGAGGCCGCACAAGTCTATCCAGCAAACTATTGGTATTCCTTACTCGAAGTGCCGGATGCCAGCGAGTTTCCAGGCACCGGAGATAACGGAAACGGCATCTCCGAGGGCATGCGCAGCCAGGCGCAGTGGATCGACATGACGAAGCAGGGTTGTCAGCTGTGCCACCAACTCGGCAACAAGTTGACGCGCTCACTAGATCACCTTGACCATCTTGGCTTCGAGACCAGTGTCGAGGCTTGGCATTACAGGACAGCTATTGGTATTCGCGGCCCGTTCATGAGTGCCTTTGCTGCTCGTTTCGGGCGTGAGCGTGGCATTCAGATGTACGCCGATTGGACCGATCGCATCGCGGCTGGCGAAGTGCCATCTGCTCCTGAGCGTCCTCGCGGTGTCGAGCGCAACGTGGTGCTTACTCTGTGGGATTGGGGGAACGAATCTTCGTACATCCATGATGAAATTGTCACCGATAAACGAGATGTATCGATGAACGCAGGAGGCAAGGTCTACGGAGTCGACGGCGGACATGGGACGCTGCTGGAATTAGATACGCAAACCAACGAATACCGCACTATAGAAATTGCGGTAAAAGATAATCCAGACAATCCGGCGGTGACGCGCTTCGCTCAACAATTTCCAGTTCCTTCCGTATTCTATGAGGATGAGGCTCTGTGGGAAGGACCGGCAGATCCGCACAATCCGATGATGGATGAGTTGGGTCGAATCTGGATGACGACGAAAGTACGTGGAGATATATTGCCGCAGTGGTGCCAGCAAGGCTCGTCAAATAAATTCGCTCAATACTATCCAACACGAAGAAGCTCTAGACAGGCCTCCTATTACGATCCGGCAACTGAGACTTTCGGTTTGATTGATACCTGCTTCGGTACACACCATCTGCAGTTTGCCGGCGATGAAGATCGCACACTGTATTTTAGCGGTGGTGGCGATGTGATGGGCTGGATCAATACCAAACTCTTCGATCGCACGGGCGATGAGCAAATGTCTCAGGGCTGGTGTCCTATGGTAGTAGACACGAATGGCGATGGCCGCATTACCAAGCCGTGGAATCAACCGGTCGGCGCTCTGCGTAGCGTTGGCGAAGGAGGCGGTGGGGAGGTGCTTACTGACATCGACCCAACTCTAGACACGCGGATGAGTCCAGGTAGTTATGGCGTCATCGTCAACCAGGTAGACAATGTAGCTTGGGGTGGTGGCACGGAGTTTCCCGGCCGTATATATCGCTTCGACAAGGGAAGTAACCCTCCCGAGACTTGTATAACGGAAGTTTACGAGCTGCCAGTCATCGATGGTGAGGTTGAAGGCTTCGGTCCGCGCGGAATTGACGTGGACAAGAACGGCGTCGTCTGGACAGCGCTATCGGGTAGTAGTCATTTGGCAAGCTTCGATCGCAGCAAGTGTGAGGTGATGAATGGTCCTACAGTTGTTGATTCTCAACACTGCCAGGAGGGCTGGACTTTACATGAAGTGCCGGGTCCCACACTTAAAGGTACCGATGTCAAGGCGGACTTTCATTACTATAACTGGGTAGATAATTTTAATACGCTTGGGCTTGGTGAGAACTTACCGATCGCTAACGGATCGGGCTCCGATTCATTGCAGGTACTAAATCCGGAAACCGGCGAGTGGGTAATCATGCGAGTACCTTACCCGCTTGGATTCTATTCTCGGGGGCTAGACGGCCGTATCGATGATCCTGATGCAGGATGGAAAGGCCGCGGCGTGTGGGCAAACTATGGAACCAACTTCAATTGGCACACGGAAGGTGGCAAGGGCACGACCAGCAAGATGGTCAAGTTTCAAGTTCGGCCCGATCCTCTAGCCCAATAGGCTTGAGCTCGAGTCCCGAAGAAAGGGGATAGGATCGAGCTGGGATGCCGTCATGTGTTTTTAGTTGGCCTCCATCTAGTTCCAGTTTTCAAACCAGCAAGATAGCTGGCAATTATTATTACGGAGATAGAACCATGTCTAAATCTACTAGAAGAATAATTCTGATCGTCTCTTTATTAGGGCTGGCGCCGCTGTTTTCTGCTACATCGCAGGCACAGATCACTGAAGCTAGAGAGGCTGAAACTGAAAAGTTAATCTCACTCTCTACACGTCCTACTTCTACTATGGATGGGCCGTATGAGATGGTTGAAAATTGGCCTACTTTACTTCCTGGCCAGGTATGGGGGGCCGCCATTGGACTGATTCCAGATGACACCGGTGGGCTTTGGATGCTGTTTCGTTCCGAGCCACCTATCAATTATGTTAATGCTGAAGGACAGATCACCAAAAGTTTCGGCGAAGGCATGATCGTTCAGGCGCATGGTTTCTGCATGGACAATGACGGAAACCTTTGGGCAGGAGACAGCGGCCCCTTCAGTGATGACCCCTCAACTGCCGGTCGCGGATTCCAGATTCACAAGTTCAGCCCCGATGGTGAGCATTTATTAAGTCTTGGGCAGGCCGGTGTTTCGCGAGCAGGAACAGAGACGTTCATTGGTCCCACCGCGTGTGCTCTGATGCCCGATGGCAATATTGTAATCGCCGACGGCCACTGGCCGCGCCCTTCTAATGCGCAGCAGGATGGCGATCGTTTGGTGGTGATAACGCCGGCGGGCGAGTTTGTCCGAGAAGTCGGAAAAATGGGAGCTGGCCCGGGCGAGTTTATGGGGCCCCATGCTCTAGCCTACGATGCTCAGGGTCGTCTCTATGTGGCAGATCGCTCCAACAACCGCGTTCAGATATTGGATGAGAACCTGGTATTTGTAGATGATTGGAGACATTTCGGTCGACCCAGTGGTCTCACAGTTTTGAATGATGGCACGTTCGTCGTCGCTGACTCAGAATCTGGCGCACTTCTTGGGGGGCCGTCAATAGCTCCAGAAGGAGGAGGGCGCGTAGCACGAAACCCTGGCTCTCAAGTTGGCATTCGAATCGGGCAGACCAATGGCTCATTGCAATACTATATTCCCGGTACCCGACCAGAGGGCATGGCCGCTGACAATCTGGGGAATATTTTTGCCGGTCTTACCGGCGGCTGTGACGTGAGCCCCTCGGGCGGATGTCTGCAGAAATGGGTTAGAAAATAATTTATTGCTTGGGTTCCTAGGATAAAGTCTTAATCTGTCTCTTATACACATCTGACGCTGCCGACGA
>CAJXQP010000172.1 GCA_913058275.1 uncultured Gammaproteobacteria bacterium
CACCTCTCTATTCGTCGGCAGCGTCAGATGTGTATAAGAGACAGATTCTGAGCATTGGGCAATCCATCAGGCTCAACTCGAATAGGAATACCCTGCATTAACTGCGCTGCTTTCTCAAAGTCAGCGATGGCGCGATCAAACTCTCTAATGGATATGTAGCGGTGACCGCGATGGCGGTGAAAGCGTGGGTCGTCGGGAAACTTGCTTATGCCTTCAGAGAAAACTTCGATCGCACGGCGATAGTCCTCGGCGTAGGCAATGCGACGACCTAACCAAATGATGTTGTCAGCGGAATTCGGATCCGATGCGTAATTTGTCCGCGCAGTTTCAAGATTCGCCCGCGTACGGTCATTGGGTTCTGCAGCGTAGAACGTCTCACCGTGTAGAGATAGGGCTTGCGCGTCTGCTGGCACTTCAGGCAACAATTCAGCGGCATACGAAGAGCTTAGCAAACCGCAACTACCGACCATCGTAAATAATAGAAGTATTGTTCTCATATTTTTCAATTCGCGCTCCTAGAAAGAGAGGATACTGTTAACTTTATAACCCAATTCCTCTTGAAAACCCACTCAAGAGAGCCTGTTGTAAGGGGTCAAAGGGAATCAAAGGGAATCAAAGTACTTTAATCCACAATTTCTCTACCAAAATCAAACTACTTTAATTATTTTCGAGTAGGGAGGCTCTCTGAAGCAAAATCGGTGTTGTGCTATTTAGGCTCGGGTGAGTTGGCCTGAGTTTACGTGAAATTGCTAACTACCTGTCTAATTCCTAACCTTCGGTGTCTGCTTGGGTGCGTAAAGGTGAAGTGGTATGCAAGGCGAAAGGGCTTAGTTTGGAATCGATTTATCGTTAAGCTATTAAACTATCAGTGCCCCCTATTTTTTTGGGAAAAGGCGGTGGCGATATACAAGTGGCTTAATGCGATTATTGTTGATTCGAAAGTTAACTTGTAAATATAGGGATTAAACTTGGAGTTGAAACAAAGCAGTAAAAATCATATGGTAATTATACTAATTTGACTACAGACAGGAAGCTGCGATGCGTAGACGAGATTTCTTAACCAAATTGCCCGGCCTTGCGACTATGCCATTGCTGCTGCCACAGGCTGCGCAGGCTGCGCAGGGGGCGAACCTAAAGGTCACTGATGTCCGTTTGATCAAGATCAAGCTGGTCGAAGACAAGGGCATCCTTGCCCGACGCGTCGATACTCCCCGTGGAGGGCTGCACGTTCAGATTGGCAATTTCAACGTGACTGAAGTGCACACGAATCATGGCCTAGTGGGCATCGGCCCAGGGATCCCTCCCCAGAACATCGAGGCCGTGAAACAACTGCTCGTCGGCAAAGATCCTTTCGATATCAATCTGCATGCCAAGGCGCTATACCGCCCGCAGCGCAGATGGGGTGCCTTTGTAGAGATCGCGCTTTGGGATCTGCTGGGCAAAGCAACTGATTTACCACTTTACAAGCTCTGGGGCGGTGGGCGCGATCGAGTACTGCCCTATGCGGCCATGTGGGGCATCGGCACTGTGGAAGACCGGGTCGAAATCGCCATTGGACTCAAAGAGGACGGCTGGCGCGCCATCAAACTGCGTTCGGGGTTCAGGACGATGGAGGAGGATATCCGCGTCGTGGAATTGGTTCGGGATGCAGTGGGTGATGACTTCCACATCCTTTGCGACGGTAACAAGGCACCCGGCGACGCAGACGCCAATGGGGAGGATCCGACACTCTGGAACTTTAAGCGTGCCTATGACACGGCAATGGAGTACCAGCGACTCAATGTATATTGGTTCGAGGAGCCACTGCCCCGTTATGACTACGAGCGGTTGGCGGAGCTCAATCGGCTCCTCTCTATGCCGATGGCAGGTGCCGAGGCAAACTGGGGCATCCATGAGTTCAGATGGCTTCTTGAGCAGGGATGTTTCGACATCCTAATGCCGGAGATTGGCGACATAGGACCCCTAATGTCTCGCACTGTCGGGACCCTCGCGGCGGCGTACAACAGACAAGTCTCGCCGCACTCGGCGCCATTTGAACGGCGATTGGTCAATATCTGCGGAATCCACCTTATCGCGTCCATGCCAAACGCCCCGATAACAGAGTTCATTCACGAACCGCCGCACGCGGATATCTTCGAGGGCTGGCAGGTCTTCGAGAACCCGCCTGTGTTAGAAGCGGATGGCCAAATTAAAGTGCCTCAAGGCCCGGGCCTCGGGGTTACGTTTAGGGAAGATTTGATCGAACAGCTCTAACAATAAAAAAGGGGGCGGATTTATTTTGGAGGTTTTATGCAGCCGAGATTACAAAAATAAATCTGTCCCCATTCTTTCCCCGCTTTCAGATCTTGCGAGGGGGCATAAAACTGAGAATCCATAGCGAAGTCAGGATCTGCTGTTAAGTAAATTGGGCAAGGCTAACTGGTCTGCAAAGATCGCTTCTTGCAACACTGATGCGAATATCTGCGCTTGTAATAGGCGCTTATTTTGCAATAAGCAAAAAGCCGCGGCTATCAGGCCTCTACATCGCCAGTAGTCAAAATAGGCGACGCATCGATATCTTCAGCATCCATCAGTACGGCGATTCTTTGTATGGAGCCGATAAGTTGATGCTGCTCCCATCGTTCAAGCTTACGGTACTCCCGAAGAAATCCGGCCTGTAATGGTTCAGGTGCGAGTTCCACCATGTCCCTTCCTTTTTCGGTTAGCTGTACTTCCACTACGCGCTTGTCTGCGATGGATTTCTGTCTGAGTACTAACTTGTTCCGCTCCATCCTGTCTACAAGATTGGTCACTGTGGCCTGAGAGAGCTGAACTTCTTTGGCTATATTGCTAGGCGTGGATGTGTCCAGTTTCACGACAGCTTCAAGCACCAGCAATTGTGAAGTGGTCAGTCCTGTTTCTCGTTGCAGCTTCTTTGAGTGCAGATCGATAGCCCGGGTAATACGGCGCAGCGCAATAAACAATTCTTCATAATCTTTCATAGGGTCTCACTCAACTTGCGACGGTTCAGGCAGTGCGGTTTGCTTGAATTCATTTTATTTATTTAGACCTCTAATATTAATACTTCAATTTAGCTAATTTGTCTGGGGCGTACTACTGCCTAGAAGGCTCATAGATTCATGTTATTGTTACTATTTTTCATTATCTAACGCTTCAGCCCCCTATATTAGCAATTTCTTCCTAATGCAATAATGCTTTCAATTCGTTATACTTCGACCCCTTCAGAATCCGGCCCCATCAAAGAGGTATTTTTATGTTCCGCAAGAACCAGCTACATCTCGCAATCGCCTTGGCAAGCAGCGCTGTGATCATTCCCGCTCAAGCTCAAATCGAAGAGATTCTCGTTACCGCCACTAAACGTGAGGAGAGTATGCAGGATGTACCGGTTGCTGTCTCCGCCTTGACCGAGGAATCCCTCGACCAGCTGGGCGTGTCCAACTTCGAAGATTATTTGCTGCAGTTGCCCAATGTAACCGCTGGCGGTAGCGGCCCCGGTCAAAATACAATCTATATCCGCGGTGTGGCATCTACCACCCCGGGACTCACCACTGCTGGAGTTGCCGGGTTAGCACCTAACGTTGCCCTCTATCTTGACGAACAACCTCTGGCCCAGCCGGGTCGAAACCTCGACGTCTACGCGGCCGACATGCAGAGAGTTGAAGTATTAGCTGGTCCTCAGGGCACGCTTTTTGGCGCCAGCTCTCAGGCTGGTACGGTGCGCCTGATTACTAACAAACCTAACCTCGGATCCACCAGTGCCAGCGTCAAATTCGGCAGTGCATTCACTAAAGACGGCGAGATGAGCAATAGCGTGGAAGGTGTCATCAATCTTCCGGTTACTGATAACTTTGCCTTGCGCGGTGTTGTTTACGTCGACAATCAAGGTGGCTATATCGACAACGTTGCTGGTACACGCAATGTAAGCGAAAGTGGTCGCTTCCGGCCCGAAGGCACAGTACGCGCTAACGGACTTCCAGTTTCTGCAGGTAGAGCCGGCTTTCAAGCGGGATCTGATCTAAGCGGCGTTCGTTTTATTGATGCTGACAATGGTAACCGTGTGGAAGAAGATTTTAATGACGCCACCTATTCCGGCTTTCGAGTTACTGGCCTTTGGGAAATTAATGACGACTGGAGTCTTACAGTCGGCCATGCGCAGCAGGAGCTCGAAACCGAAGGTGTCTTCTTTGCCGACCCAAATTTAGGTGATCTTGAAATTCAGCGTTACCAGGAAGACTCTTTAGAGGACACGTTCAGCAACACCAGTTGGACTCTTAAGGGAATGCTGGGTGAGCTTGAAGTTGTTTATGCAGGAGCCTTTACCGACCGCGAAGCGGATCAGTTGGTCGACTACTCTGATTATCTGTTTGTCGGTCAGTATTTGCCGTATTACGTATGTGATGGAAGTGTAACTTACCCTGGCGCTGCGCCGATGGGAACCTGTCAGGCGCCTAATCTGTTTGTTAAAAGTAACACCGAGACTCAGATCAGTACTCATGAACTGCGTTTCGCTACCGATCCAGATCGGCCCATCAGCGCCACATTTGGCGGTTTCTATAGCGACCTAGAGCTACAGGAGTTGAACAGCTTCACATACCCTGGCTCGACTGAGGCGATAGCTTTTAATGGCGAGCGCGGTTTCGGCCCAAACTTCTCGGCCCAAGGTGCGACAGTCAGAGATACTAGTCAGTGGCCAGATGGCGTGATCTTTCGCAATGACGTGGTGCGCACGGATGAGCAGAAGGGGGTGTTCGGTGAGGTGACTTTCGACTTGAGCGAGCAGTTTTCCATAATCACTGGAGCGCGTTGGTACGATATCGAAGTCGATCTTAAAGGTAGCGCGGCTGGCT
Source organism: uncultured Gammaproteobacteria bacterium (assembly GCA_913058275.1). Taxonomy (GTDB): domain Bacteria; phylum Pseudomonadota; class Gammaproteobacteria; order Pseudomonadales; family Pseudohongiellaceae; genus UBA9145. The sequence goes on from CAJXQP010000172.1 coordinate 4,848, forward strand.
CGTTCAGCAACTTCGGTGCTACTACAGACAATAACGCAGGCAACAATTTAGACACTTTGTTTAGTGATCCTAACCCTGACACTGCCTCCACAGATGGTGTCATTACCAAATTCAGTGTGAATTGGACGCCGAATTCCGACGCCATGGTTTACGCGACTTTCTCTGAAGGTTTCAGGCCTGGACTGCTTAATCGCCCTGGTGGTGCATCTAACGCAGCTGGAACTTTTACGGTTCCCTTCGCTATCGATACGGATGACCTGACAAACTACGAGTTGGGTTGGAAGATGGATCTGCTGGACTACACGTTGCGTTTCAACGGAGCGATCTTTTTCTCTGAGATTGAAAAACTACAGACGACAATTTTTGATCCCAGCATCACCAATCTGTTCTTTTCTGATAACGCGGCAGATGCCGAGGTTAGCGGAATCGAAGGCGACTTCATTTGGGAGCCTGCTTCGATATACGGGCTGACAGTGACAGGGGCGTTCTCGTTTCTAGACACCGAGATCACCAAGGTGATCACACCTACCAACGATGTTATTGTCGGCGACTCATTGGCTTTTGCGCCGGAGGTTCAGTTTAACCTACGTGCGCGTTATGAATGGGACATCGGCTCTGGTCGAACAGCCCACGTAATGCCACACGTGACTTATTCCGACGAAGCCTACAGCGACATTATCACAATCAACCGTGATCGCATGGACAGCTGGGTTATGTTTGGTATGACCGCGGGTATTAGTAACGATCAATGGTCGGTGGACGTCTTCGCCGAAAATATTGGCGACGAGCGAGCCGAAATAGCTGGCTCATTTATTTATGATCGTCAACGCGTGACTTATGCCAGGCCTTTCACTGGTGGAGTCCGAGTCGCCTACGACTTCTAAGGGGCGATGTTGAACGTCCTCTCAGCGCGTCATGAACCAGATACTTCTCCGGAGTGCCTGTGAGCTTATTGGACGCGCAAAACTCAGAAACCGATTTGGACGACCTCGCCAGTAGTCTTGGTGCCGCTCAGAAGCTAATTCAAGGTCAGGAATTCTCGGCGGCGATTGCAGCCTTGCAGCCACTGCTGAAATCGAAGCCGGACGAACCGGAGGCGCTCTACATGAACGCCGTCTGCCTTCGTTATACGCAGCAATACAACGCCGCTCTAGCATCTCTTTCTCAGCTAAAGTCAGTACAGCCGGAGCACGGCCGCGCCCATCAGGAAGAAGGCTACAATCAGCGCGCCCTCGGCAATACCCACAAGGCGCTGAAAGCGTTTGATCGAGCCTGCTTCTATAATCCAGCATTGGAAGCCAGCTATCGGGCCAGGATTGATATTCATAATAAGCGCAACGAGGGAACTCGCGTACTGCACGTGCAAGAGCAGTTGAAACAGTTACTCGCTCTGTCAAAACCACTGATCGCCGTCGTCGATCTTATCTCTATGGGCAAGCTATTACGCGCCGAAGAGTTGTGCCGTGCGTTTCTTAAAAAGATACCTCATCACGTGGAAGCCATGCGCTTGCTTGCTGACATTGGCATGCGACTCGGCATATTGGAAGACGCTGAACTTCTCTTGCACTCTGCCAGCCTCTTAGCCCCGGATAATATCCCCATACAC
>CAJXQP010000173.1 GCA_913058275.1 uncultured Gammaproteobacteria bacterium
GAGATCAGCCTCGGTCTCGTGGGCTCGGAGATGTGTATAAGAGACAGCCATAATATAGAAGTCAAGTTAACGAAAACATAGACTCCGATCCAAAAAATACTCATTGTCAATCGGACTCGATGATCATATCTCTGATCAAGGAACTGCGGCATAGTATATATTTTTCGCTCAAGAAAAATCGGCAGAAGATATTTCCCAACAAGGAGCAAAGTCACTGCCGCCATCCATTCATAAGACGCAATTGCCATACCAATAGCATAACCCGATCCAGACATTCCTATTATTTGCTCGGCGCTTATATTCGCAGCAATGAGCGATGCCCCTATAGCCCACCACGGTAATGAACTACCCGCTAAGAAATAGTTGTTCTCGGCTGACGAGCTCGCGTTTTCCTTATTCGAGAGCTTGTACGCAATGAGTAACAGTGTTATCGCGTAGAAAATAACGATTGAGTAATCGAGGTTAGTCATGTGCGTTCGCCGTTAGGATGAAAGTCAACCTGTTAATTACAAGCCATTTTTGTTGATATTGCGCTAGCTGCGCCTATGTTGACCGAAGAGAGAGTAACGTCCAGAGCGCCTGTGGTCACAAGCAGAGCTGGTGTGTCGACTCTATCAACCCTCAATCCATTCTCTACAAAGCACTGAATGGGTATCGCCAGCTCCCTCGCGTCCCCTAGAGGAAACGCCTCGAGAGCCTTGGTAATGGATACTGCCGCTGAACAAGGATAGACACAATCCATTCGCACAGTGACCTCTTCAGATGGATAGGAATTAACGGCTATCATAAAATTTAGCATACTCTCTTCTTCGAGCGTGCCTGAGAGATCTTTGGGGGCTCGTGCCTGCCAATACCATTGATTTAATTGACTTCCATCCCCTCTAAAAAGAAGCCTTAGGCTGTCTTCCTGGACAATAGTATCTGCTCGCCTTACTCTTAATTGCCCTCCATTGGAGCGTTGATCTCCATTCTCATAGCGCTGTTGCCAACCTAAAGGCTCTCCTAGAAAGTGCTCCCAATCTGGGTGAGTACGCGCGTTGAATATCCTGACTGACGCAGAAGTTTCGCTTCGCCCACTTGCTTTAGTTGGCTCTAGCTTGAGCTCAGGGAGCTTGGCTAAAGATGCACTGGCGAGGCTGAGTCCATACCCATAGGGAAAGAGATTATTCTCGACCGGCAGTTCGTTGTCTTGTGCATTAAGACTATCGTTGGGCCAGTCAAACGACAGCCGCCCGAGAAAGTCAAACTGGACTTCCCCTTTAGCGTCCCGTAATAAAAGATCAGCAACTCCGCCGCCTTCGGATCCTGGCAGCCACGCAACGACAAACGCGGCACTGTTTTCGAGCACGGGATTTATCCACATCGGCCGACCTGTCAAAAAAACCGTGGCTATAGGAATACCCTGTTCTCTCAGCGTCCGTAGTATTTTGTTAACGCGCTCTAAATCCGGTGCTTGCAGGTCTGAGACATCACCCAACCCCTCCGCATAGGGATCTTCGCCGAATACTACGATGGCCTTATCTGGTCGGCGCTCAAATTCACCCTGTTTAGAAAGCTCAATCGTTCCGCCAGCGTTTTCTATCTGATTTTTGAGCTCACCATAAATTGAGGTCCCTGTTGGAAAGTCGGCGTTTGCGTTCCCAATGCCTTGCCAGCTCAGTGTCCAACCTCCTGAGGCTTTCCCTATGTCATCGGCGCTCCCAATGACTAAGATATGTTGCGTGGGATTGAGAGGAAGGAGATCCTGATCATTACGAAGTAAGACGAGAGACTGTCTGACAGCCTCTCTTGCAAGCTTTCTATTAGCAGCTCTCGTTGCCGTGATATCAGCTACCGTCGCTTGAGCACGGGTCGAAGGTTTTATCTGCTCAAACAACCCCAGTTTGAATTTCATTCTTAATATTCTAGTGACAGCATCGTCGATTCGAGACTCGGCGATAATCCCAGCTTCAACGTGAGAGATCGTATCCTGCAAAACCTCCCGCCAAAGCTCGGGAGCCATTATCATATCTATGCCAGCATTAATGGCCTGCGGGCAACTCGAGTTTGTGCAGCCCTCCACCTGCCCGATCCCGTTCCAATCGCTCACGACTACCCCCTCGAAGCCTAGCTGCTCTTTGAGGACACGCGTCAGAAGTTCATAACTGCCGTGAATCTTGGTCCCATTCCAGCTGTTAAAGCTCGCCATCACGGAGTAAACGCCTTCATCGATCGCTCTAAGATATCCAGCACCATGATGCTGTAACAGAGACTCCAGAGACATTACCGCATTTCCCTGATCGTCCCCAAGTTGAGTGCCTCCATCGCCAATAAAGTGCTTTGCCGTTGCGGCTAACCCACTGCTCTGTATCGCTTCTACTATCTCGGGTGCATAGGCTTCGATAAGAGCGCTTTGGTCACTGAAGCTCTCATAGGTTCTCCCCCATCGATCGTCTTTTGCGATAGCAATAGTCGGAGCAAAAATCCAATCTATCCCACTAGCTCTAACTTCGAGTGCAGTCGCTTTTGCTACATCACCTACTAGGCTCGGATTGTGCGTCGCCCCTAAACCTATGTTGTGTGGAAACAGTGTTGCCCCATAAACATTGTTATGGCCGTGAACCGCGTCGGTGCCCCAAATGAGTGGAATGCCGCTTCCATCGCTTTGACTGTTTCTAGATGCCTCATAAAAAGCGTCTGCCAAGTCCAGCCATTCACTCAATGGAGCATATTTATCCTTCTTTGGATAAGAACCGCCGCCATTCAACACGCTCCCAATTGCATACTGACTAACTTGCTCTGGAGTTATAAATTGAATTTCAGCCTGAATCATCTGGCCGACCTTCTGCTCGAGAGTCATTTTGCTTAGAAGCTCTAGTACTTGCTGCTCATTAGCTTCAGTGGCCGGGTAGGCAACGATCGATAAAATGGCAGCGATTAATCGTCTCATAAATAGTCGCACACGCAGACAGGTAAGAGGTTGCAGACAAGTTCTGCACAAAAAGAAAGGCGATAGCGGCGGCAGATGCCACCGCTATGATTAGGGGGCTAGAAGTTCGCGCGAACACCCAACTTAAAGACCGGACCGTGATCCTGCGCTAAGAATAGCATCTCAGGATAACGGACAAACAGTCGTGTTTTCTCATCCGTGATGTTTTGAGCATCGAGGAAGAAAGTCGTTCTGTCGCTATATCGGTACTGATACGAGAAGTCTATTTGCTTTCTCTCTTCGACAAACACCGGCTGCTCATAATTAGCGAAACCCGCAGCCGTCTCGGCGCGATAGTTCAGCGCTAACCGAAGTGTATGTCGTGGATTTTCGAAGAATATCGACGCGTTACCAGAATCACCGAATCCTGCCAACGTGAATTGTCGCCCGACTGTCGTTAAGTCTGGCTCAACGTTACCCCCACTGACTTTAGTGTAGTTCACAGTGAATCCGTAGGGAGTATTTTCGAAGAAATGCTGCCAGGCGCCTTCAAAGCCACTCACCCGGCCGCTCTCTAAGTTGATAGGCTGGGTGATGTCGAAGAGAGCAAGAGGGTCAGCGCTAGATCCTTCAATATTACCGTCACCACATACCCACCAGTGGCCCGAGGGGCAAGCCGGATTCCATCCTCCATCTAGGAAAGCTGCGCCATTGAGAACATCAACGCCAGACTCAAGAGCTGAGGCGACCTGAAACATGTGGTGCTGATCAATAGCCCAACCCTGCGCCCATTGGAACTGCTGAGATACGCAGTCACCAGTGCCTCCCTCCCCGGGGAAACCTGTTTGAGGCCGGCCCGCTTCTACCCATTTTTGTACACATGCTTGGGCTTGCAGACCGATTTCACCGGACGCTGGACTTGTGAGCCCATTGAATGGCTGATCATTCACCGTTTGATTACCTACAAAGTCCTCAATTTCTTTACGAAAGTAATTTATTGCTACATAAGAACCCTCAGCGTAATAGTTCTCGTACGCCACGTCTAAATTAGTCGATCTGAGGGGGTTAAGATCTGGGTTTCCACCAGTCGCTGTGAGGTTGAAGAAATCTTGTGCGCCAATAGCTAGTTGCGATTCCAGATCCCCTAATTTTGGACGAGCAATCGAGCGTCCCCACGAAGCGCGTAGAATCTGATTATCTGTCACCCCGAGGGATAAGGCTATGCTCGGCAGCACCTGACTATTAGATCCGAATCGGGACGCATCCGTCACGTCACCGCGAATTCCGTAAAGGCCGTCGATATTCCAATCGATTCGGTTTACAAGAGGATAGAGACTGATTGATTCGGTTTTTACAGATTCATACCTTAGGCCAGCTTGCACATTGAGCGGCATGTAACCGAAAGCTTCAGTACTTAGATTGAACTGCAGATAAGCAGACTCAAGATCCTCAACAACTCGCTCATTCGAGTCAATACCTCCCGCTGTGCAGCAGCCAACTTGATCTGAATTATCTACAAGATTTGCACCCAGGCCTTGTATTGCTGCGAATGCGTTGGCTGGATTGATGTCGAAATAATAGTTTGAGTCTGCTGGTGAGCCGAACGAATTCATGAAGGCTACCACAGGAGTGTAGCTAAATAGCCCATCATCAAAGTCTGAAGCGCCCCATCGACCCTGCGCTGTTGGTGCAAAAGTACCCTGGCGTCTGATTCGGTTAAACCGGTTCTCTGAAATCGATATTCCTGCGTCAACAGAGGTCAGTAGAGCAAATTCCGGTCTCCACTCGGCCTTTAGCTGGTATTGTGTGATTTGGTTTAGCTGGCTGTCGTCCTGAAGGTTCAAGTTTGTAAGGTACATGTTTTCCGCAGCGGAGTTTTGATCGTACGCGAAAGTATAGATGCCGTCGCTCCCTCCATTCGTGGATCGCACAGTAGTAATCAAGTCACTGGTAGCGCCTATGCTGTTATCGAAAATATTGCCGCCTAGGGCAGCTTTCGAGTCATGCGCATCTAACTCGACGGTAAGCGTGTCTGTAACGTCCCATGCTAGATTTATTCCGAGGGAGTTATTACTGCTTTTCATGCTACCCCAAGTGGCCGTATGGTCGTAGGAACGGTCTCCAACAACGACGTCTGTATAGACCCCTCGCTGGTTAATCGTCGCTTCTTGAGTAGCCCAGCCGCCCAACCAGGACCCAAAGAGCATTCCCTCACTTTGAAATTCAACACCTGAATGCGTGTAATCTAGCGTGGCTGTGAGATTGTCAGTCACTCGACCCTGCAAAGTTATTTGCAAATTCTTCCGTACCCTGTCGTTGTCTTTAATTAGATAAGCGGAGGGCTCCTGGTAGAAAGTAGATCCACCTTGTGAGCTACGCTGATCGGTAATGCCGGCTGCTAGAGGGTCGACACGCGAGTATCCTTCGCTGAGTGCCATTACTTCAGGCACTATCCAATTGGATTCTCTGGTGCCCTGCTCTTGATTTGTTCTCTCTTGATAGGCTCCTGATACAGAGAATCCCCAGCGGCCACGATTTGTTGCAAATAAAATAGCTCCCTCGACTGGAAGTCCGCCAGCTTTGCTCGTCGTGTCTTCGACTCCAGCAATACTGAACGATCGTAATGTTCCATCGATGTTGAGAGGTCGCGTAGTCACCATATTCACTGTAGAACCGATGCCTCCGGAGGGAAGGGATAAATTCCCAGCCTTAAAAACTTCCACAGAGGAGATACCAGGGGATGCGATATCGCCGAAATTAAACGAGCGCCCTCCTCCATATTGACCGGGCGCAGTAGGCATCTGGCGACCATTCAAGGTTACCAGGTTAAATTCCGGACCAAATCCTCGTACTGCTATCGTTTGTCCTTCCACGTTACTTCGATCTATCGCGATGCCTGGAACACGCGCCAGAGACTCCGCTAAGTTACCGTCAGGGAATCGACCGAAGTCCTCGGCCGAAATAGCTTCCATCACCCCGGTGTTACTTCGCTTAATTTCGATCGCATCAAGTGAACTCTTGCGTATGAACGAGACCACGATCTCATTAATCACCTGCTCAGATTCCTGCGCTAGGAGAGGGATTGTTGGCAAAAAGCTCGGGAAAAGCAGCACTGCTATTAAATTTCGGGGCGATGGGAATGCTCTGTTTGAAGCTCGATGATTACTCACTGTTACTCTCCGTTTGTAGTCCGCACTTCTAGATCTGTGCGCTTTTTATTGATTTGGTAGCCATCGACTAACACGTCTTAACTTAAAAGTTGGAGTGCAGTTACGGTCAGCCATTGTAAAGCTAGATACGAACGATACGACATTAATTAACCTATTGGAACTCTTTATGATAAGATTTAGCGATATTTGGTTATTTATTAACATACTCTCAGAGAAAAGACTGGAACGATGACCCTAAACCCTCAGATTTACCTCGTAACCGAAAAAATCAAACACCGAAGTACCGAGCTAAGAAATAGTTATTTAAATAACGTTAAATCAATGGCATACGGAAACCCCGCCCGAGAGAGCCTTGGTTGTGGCAACTT
>CAJXQP010000174.1 GCA_913058275.1 uncultured Gammaproteobacteria bacterium
GAGATCAGCCTCGGTCTCGTGGGCTCGGAGATGTGTATAAGAGACAGGGTTTAGTCCAGAGGAACATTTCAGATTGTTCTATCGAGGGGCTTCTGGTACGCTGCAACTCCATCTGTGTGGGTTGGTGCACGACCAATTTTTCTTATCCGATGGGGCTAGTATGACGCGTTATATATTCATTACCGGTGGCGTAGTTTCTTCGCTGGGCAAAGGCATTACTTCTGCATCTCTCGCGGCAATTCTCGAAGCCCGCGGCCTAAATATCACAATGTTAAAACTGGATCCTTATATCAATGTGGACCCTGGCACTATGAGTCCGTTTCAACATGGCGAGGTCTACGTAACCGAAGACGGCGCAGAGACCGATCTGGACTTGGGTCACTATGAGCGCTTCAGTCGGACTACCATGTTGCAAAAGAACAACTTCACCACCGGCAAGGTGTATGAAGAGGTTCTGAAGCGCGAACGCCGAGGAGACTACCTCGGGGCCACAATTCAGGTCATTCCGCACATTACTAATGAGATAAAGCGTCGCGTGATTCTCGGCGCCGGTGATGCCGACGTCGCACTTGTGGAGATTGGCGGCACGGTAGGTGACATCGAATCGCAACCCTTCCTTGAGGCCATACGCCAGCTGCGTGTAGAGGTGGGCCCTGAACGCGCGTTGTTCATGCACCTAACACTGGTACCCTATATAGCCACGGCCGGTGAGACCAAGACTAAGCCTACGCAGCACTCGGTGAAAGAATTGCGCTCTATCGGTATTCAGCCGGATATCCTGATCTGTCGCTCCGATGTGGAGATCGACGAATCGGCACGGCAGAAGATCGCGTTGTTTACCAACGTTGAGCCAAGGGCCGTAGTTTCTCTGCCTGATTCTGACTCGATCTACAGAATCCCCTCGATTCTAGGTGAGGCGAACCTCGACGATATCGTTATCAATAAATTTAAGTTGGACTGCCCGCCTGCTGACTTCTCCGAATGGAATCGCGTCGTCGATGCGCACCTGAATCCAGTCAAGGAAGTGAATCTTGCCATGGTAGGCAAGTACATGGAGTTGCTGGATGCGTACAAGTCTCTGAACGAGGCAATAATTCACGCGGGCATTCATACTAGAACCAAGGTGAATATCACCTACATCGACTCTGCCGACGTTATAGACAAGGGCGTCGAAGTGCTGGCCAATCAAGATGCGATCTTAGTGCCTGGCGGCTTCGGTGAGCGCGGGGTAGAGGGTAAGATCATGACCGTGCAATACGCGCGGGAGAACAAAGTTCCTTATCTAGGCATTTGTCTAGGCCTGCAGGCTGCAGTTATCGAATACGCAAGAAACGTAGCAGGCTTGAAAGACGCGCACAGCTCTGAATTCTCGCCCGCTTGTGACAATCCGGTTATCGCGCTGATTAGTGAATGGACGACGCGTGCTGGATCTACAGAATTTCGTGATGAAGATTCTGATCTTGGCGGCACGATGCGCCTGGGCGCACAGACCTGCGTTCTAGACAAAGACTCGACAACTTTTGCCAGCTACGGTAAGGAAGAGATTGTTGAGCGTCATCGTCACCGTTATGAATTTAACAACGACTACATCGACGTGCTATCCGAGGCGGGCTTGAAGCTCGTGGGTAAATCTGTCGACGGCATGCTGGTGGAGGTCGTGGAAATTCCTGATCACCCTTGGTTTGTTGGATGTCAGTTCCATCCGGAGTTCACTTCTACGCCACGCTACGGCCATCCGCTGTTCACAGGCTTTATCGAGGCAGCCATAGCGCATCATGAGGCAGCTGTTGAGTCCGAAGCCGCCATTGAATCCCCGACGCTAGCGGTGAATAACACTCAGGTCTGAGCGCTAGGAAAAAGGATCCGGTAGCTACCCATGACAGCAAAGCAAATTAAACTTGGGAATTTCACCATTGCCAATGACCAGCCCTTTGTCCTATTTGCAGGGATGAACGTGTTGGAATCCAGAGACTTGGCAATGACTGTGGCCGAGCAGTTTCACCGAGCCGCTAACGAACTCAAAATTCCCTACGTTTTTAAGGCCTCATTCGACAAAGCCAATCGCTCCTCTAAAGATTCCTATCGCGGGCCTGGTCTGGACGAGGGTCTAAAGATACTCGCCGAGATCAAAGAACAGTTTTGTGTTCCCGTGATCACCGACGTGCATGAAATATCACAGGTAGGGCCGGCATCTGAGGTGGCAGATATTTTGCAGTTGCCTGCATTCCTGTCTAGGCAAACGGATCTCGTCGTCGCCATGGCCGAAAGTGGCGCGATCATCAATATCAAGAAGGCGCAGTTTCTGGCGCCGCAGGAAATGGGGCACATCCTTAAGAAATTTGAGTCGGCAGGCAATGATCGCCTGATTCTCTGCGAGCGTGGTAGCAGCTTCGGCTACAACAACCTAGTTGTCGACATGCTGGGTTTCGCGATAATGAAGCAATTTGGAAGTCCGCTGATGTTTGATGCGACACATGCCCTGCAGAAACCTGGCGGCCTAGCCAATGCGGCAGGAGGTCGCCGAGGTGACGTTACTGCTCTGTCTCGAGCTGGTCTATCGCAGGGTATAGCGGGGCTGTTCATCGAGGCGCACCCTGATCCGGACAAAGCATTGTGCGATGGGCCCTGTGCATTAAGGTTAGAAGCTGTTCGGCCCTTCTTGCGGCAAATGCGAGACTTGGATGTTCTGATCAAATCACAGCCAGCGCTGGATACGGCTTAAGATTCTAGGTGTTTTAAAGTTTATTTTTTGATTTAAGTAATAGTGATAAGGTGTTGAAATGGCTAGTATTAAAAATATCATAGCGCGCGAAGTGCTCGACTCCCGCGGTAATCCAACCATTGAGGCCGATGTCGAACTAGACAGTGGTGTCATGGGTTCGGCCTGTGCCCCCTCAGGTGCATCCACTGGCTCACGCGAGGCGTTGGAGCTAAGAGACCAAGACCCAGCACGCTATCTAGGTAAGGGTGTGTTGAAGGCTGTTCAGAACGTGAACACTGAAATCAGGCAGGCGCTTATCGGGCAGGATGCTGCAGACCAGAAAGCTCTTGATGGTGTAATGCTAGAGCTAGATGGCACAGAGAATAAGGCCAAGCTCGGTGCGAACGCGATATTGTCAGTGTCACTAGCGGCAGCCAAGGCGGCAGCACTTGATGCTGGCCTGCCTTTGTATGCACACATTGCCCAATTGAACGGCAGCGCGGGTAATTATTCGCTTCCAGTGCCGATGATGAACATCGTTAATGGTGGGGAGCACGCCGATAATAACGTTGATATTCAAGAGTTTATGGTTCAGCCCACGGGTGCGGCTAGCTTCAGTGAGGCGCTGCGTTACGGTGCTGAGATATTTCATGCTCTGAAGTCTGTCTTGAAGAAGCAGGGTTTGAGCACGGCAGTAGGAGACGAAGGCGGATTTGCCCCTAACCTTCCTTCGAATGCCGCCGCACTCGACAGCATTCTGCAAGCCATTGAAATTGCAGGCTTTCGCCCGGGAGCCGATATCCACCTGGCGCTAGACTGTGCAGCCTCCGAATTCTATGTGGATGGGAAATATGTGCTCGCAGGAGAGGGCAAGAGCTACGATTCTGGTGAATTTGCCGATTATCTGCTGGGTTTGGCTGAGAATTATCCGATTTTATCCATCGAAGACGGCATGGATGAGAGCGATTGGGAAGGTTGGGCTAAATTATCAGCGCAGATAGGCGATAAAGTTCAGTTAGTAGGCGATGATTTGTTCGTTACCAACACTAAAATCCTTCAGCGTGGAATCGACGAGAACATCGCGAATTCGATTCTGATTAAGTTTAATCAAATTGGAACGCTGACCGAGACACTAGCGGCGATCAGCATGGCGAAGGCGGCGGGCTATACGTCGGTGATTTCCCACCGATCCGGAGAGACCGAAGATACCACCATCGCCGATTTGTCTGTGGCCATTGCCGCGGGACAGATCAAGACCGGATCACTGTGTCGTTCGGACAGAGTGGCGAAGTACAATAGATTGCTAAGAATTGAAGAAGAGTTGGGTAGCAACTCGGTATTCAATGGGATCAAAGAATTTTCCAAATTCACGGGCTGAATAGTGCGGCCTCTGAATGCGATTAGTTAAAGAGGCACGTATCATGCTGAGATTGAACTCCTCTAGAATTCGATTTCAGTAAAAAGGCTTATGAAAATAATATTCGGATTTCTCGCGTTTGCTTTTATCACATTGCAATACCAGCTTTGGCTGGGTGAGGATAGCGTGCGCACGCTGAATATGCTGGAGCTGGAAGTTGAAGCGCAGCGAGCGAACAATGAAGGGCTAGAGCAGCGCAACCGCCTGGTTGAGATCGAAGTACTCGATCTTAAGAATGGGCTTGAGGCGGTAGAAGAGAGGGCGCGCTCTGAACTTGGCATGATCGAGAAGGGCGAAACATTTTATTTGCTTGTCCCTACCCAGAAATAATTCATCCTGTACAGAAGACACGACTATGACAATTTGGGCTGTCTTGCCGGCCGCAGGCATTGGTCGTCGCATGGGATCTACAATACCCAAGCAATACTTCACCATAGATGGAGTTCCATTGATTTTGCATTCGTTGCGCCGGTTGAGTGCAGTAAGCGAGATTCAAAAAATTATCGTGGTGATTCACCCCGAGGATAAGCGTTGGGCAAAACTGCAAGGATCAGTCGTTGAAAAATTCGAAAGCCGCATCATAACTGTTATGGGTGGAGACGAGCGCTACCAATCAGTCCTAAATGGTCTCACTGCGTTGACAGAGCTAGCCGCTAACGATGATTGGGTGTTGGTACACGATGCGGTTAGACCCTGTGTACGCACTTCCGATATAGAAAACTTGATTTCAAAAGTATCACTTCACCCCGTAGGTGGGTTGTTAGGCTCTGCCGTAGATAATACTCTTAAGAGAGTTGGCACAGACCTGACGGTTATCGAAACTGTTAACCGAGACTCGTATTGGAATGCTCTTACACCGCAGATGTTTCGCTTCGCTCAATTAAAAGCGTCTATACAAGCCGTCGTGGCCAGTGGTGAGCATGTGACCGATGAGGCGGCGGCTATGGAAGTCGCAGGTTTTAAGCCTATAATGGTTGCCGGCAGCAAGGACAACATCAAAATAACTGTTGAGTCGGATCTGCTCTTGGCTAGTCGAATTCTAAAAAATCAGGCGAGTGACAATGAACCCAAATAACATGCGCATTGGACATGGCTATGATGTGCATCGTTTCGAGTCTGCGTACGTTGACGCGAAGCCACTTACCTTAGCGGGCGTCGTGCTAGCGGATCAATTGAGTCTAGTTGCGCATTCAGATGGCGACGTGATTCTGCATGCAATCTGCGATGCAATACTCGGTGCGCTAGGCGAGGGAGACATAGGGCGGCATTTTCCAGATACAGACCCTACGTTCGCCGGAGCGGCGAGTACAGATCTGGTAGAACAGGTGCTAGTAATGATGGACGCACGGCAGCTTTATCTAGTGAACGTTGATATCACAGTGATCGCAGAAGTACCGAAATTGACTCCTCATCGCGTCAACATGATTTCCAGTCTGGCTAATTTGCTAGAATTACCGGAGCAGCGAGTCAACTTAAAAGCGACCACCACCGAAGGCTTAGGAGCCATTGGCCGGAAAGAGGGCATAGCATGTGCCGCAGTGGTCCTGCTTGCTGGCAATGCCTGAGAACTCACCTAACCAGCCTGCAAGTCCTGCTACTGCGATCTTCAGTAGCCTCGATACTCTAGCCTTCGCGAATGGTAAGCCAGAATTGGCAGCAACCCTCAAACAAGAATTCACCGATTTTCGTGTCGATGAGCAGCTCAGCTTTGCATTCACCGAGAAAGGCGAACATGCCTATCTTTGGATCGAGAAGATCGATCGATCCACCATCGATGTGGCAAAGAAACTGAGTGAGGTAACCGGCGTTCATAGCTCGGATATTGGCTATTCCGGCATGAAAGATCGTCGCGCCGAGACGCGCCAATGGTTCAGCATAAAGTTGCCAGCAGGCAGGCAGTCTGAGCTTACGGCTTGTGAGAGTGACTCTCTGCGTATAGTTGAGACACATAGAAATTCACGCAAGCTCAAGATCGGTAGCCATCGTGCTAACCACTTTAGAATATTGCTGCGAGATTGTGATGGATCAAGAGACGAGTTCGAGGAAAGATTGACACAAATTGAAGCCGGCGGCGTGCCAAATTACTTCGGTTCGCAGCGCTTCGGCAAAGGCTTAAGCAACCTCACTCAGGTCCAAGCTTGGATGAGTGCCACTTTGGATGTGGATTCGGGCAGCACCATTGATGCCCCCGCCGCTGCGATTCCGAAGCAGCGATTCAAGCGCAGCATGCTGTTCTCGGCCGCTAGATCCTATCTTTTCAATCAATTATTGTCTGTCTCTTATACACATCTGACGCTGCCGACGAATAGA
>CAJXQP010000175.1 GCA_913058275.1 uncultured Gammaproteobacteria bacterium
GCAAAAATTTCCCATGGCCTTGAATGAGAAATGCTTTGGCGTCGGATTCATAGTCGGGTTCATAGTCGAATTTGAGCTAGACAGGTGGCTAGATAAAAATGTAGGGCGGATTAGGCAGGTATCACCTAAAACCGGAAATCGATGCCCAAAGATACGCGATTGTACTTAACCAGCGCTGTGCTTGGCAGTGACACCTCATACGCGGAATATTTATCATTTGCTAGATAGCGTTCGGCAGTTAAAGTGGCCTTCCATGACCCCATGTCGGCAATCACGGAAACACCCCCGCTAACAGCGCCGAAGGCGGAGAGGCGGTAGTCGCTAGATTGATACTCGCTAATGGGATTAAGAAAGTCATCAACGTTGGTAAAAAAATCTGCCGCAGATTGACTGTAGTAACGTATCTGGGGCACTAGTTGAAATGTGCGCCCGAGATTTTGGTGCCAAGACACGTCGGTCGTGTGAGAGCTGATACCAAAATCATCATGGTAGTAACGGTAGTTAACATGGAGCGCAGCATTCGCGGGTACGAAGAACCTTCTGTAGGAGTTGCTCCATGCTATCTGCGTTTTATCATCGGGCCTGATGTCTCTGAGCTTATACGGGTCGCTTAAAAATCCCGATTGTTCCGTGAAACTTAACGCAGATTGAAAGCTAGATACTTGATTAATAATTTGGCTGACGGAAACGAAAACAGAAGTGCTTTGTTTGTCATCCTCCTCGACACGATTGAAGAGCGCGGCATCGGTTGGAAACACCGTATCCGACGAATGGCTGAGGCCTGCCGAGATTGTGGTGAGGTCGTTGTTGTAGTGCTTTTCTCCATTGAAGCCAAAGTAGACAGCGCGATAGTCATTTTCTTCTGAGTAGCCAATGTTTCCGCCAAAGCTACCGTTCTCTAAATAGTAGCGGCTCCCAATGCTGAGCTCTGTGCGGTGATCGCTGATGCCACTCGCACCGCTTAAATTTACTATGGGCTCGCCATCCAGACCACGACTGGTGAACCAAGGTGATGCACCGCTGAGCGATTCGTAGTTTGCGTCTACATGCAAAGACATATTGCGACCAAGAGGAGAGACCAATTGAAATTGATGAACATCGATGTCATAGCGTTCTAAATCTCCGAACGGCGTCTCACCGCGGGCGAGATCATCCTCTTGATAGTTCGATATCTTGTAGGCGATCGTGCTCTGCGTAGGCGGGCCATCTGCTAGCGCTATACCTGGCAGCGCTAGAGCTGTAGTCGAAAGTGCGATGATATTGCGAGAGGCGTTGTTCTTCATAGTAGGGTCAGCTGCTAGTTGCAGCCGCAGCCGCCACCTGCCGCGCTATTGCCGCCTGAGGAGGCTTCTTTGCTGAAGAAAATATGGTCATTGAGTGAGCTTTCCAATGCGTCGGGAGCCCATGCCATTTCCTCTCTAGCAAGATAGCCGCGCTCCCAGGCTCGTACGTCGGCGCAAGAGACCAGCATAAGACTGCAAATCGGCAGAAGTAGAGTGATTCGGAGCGGTCGCATTGGAACTGCCTCCTCGTTAGGTCTTCAGGTGACTAGTGCTGGCTAATTGCCGCCGCCTAGTGAATCTAGTATCGCTTCTTCAATCATTTCGATGTCTCCTGATCGAAAACCCATGTGCACAAGCTTAACCGTGCCATCGGGTTCGATCAGGTAAGACGTTGGCATACCGATTACTTCGAACAGCTCTGCAGCTTCGCCGTCGGGGTCTGCTGGTATCAGAAAATCCAGAGGTGTATCGAGTAGGAAGTCCAATCCATCTTCGATTGGGTTATCTACGTTGATAGCGACTATCTCCAAGCCCTGATCTTTGTATTTGTGGTACATGTCGTTATAAAGGGGTAGCGAACTAAGGCAGGGCGCGCACCAAGAGGCCCAGAAGTCTACATAGACGGTCTTCCCTTCGAGGCTTGCCGTACTAATGGCTGGATGGTCAGCATAGATAGAGGGCAGGTCGAAAACTGGTGCTTGATCGCCTTCCTCTACGGCCCAGGCAGATGTGCTAACTGCAGTAAGCGTCAACAGGGCTAGCATTTGTGATTTCTGCTTGATATTCATGTCGTTTCCTTCCAATAGCCTTTGAGCTAGTGAGTTGTATTGGTCTTTAGTCCGCGGACTTAGGGGTCTGAGTAGCTAATTCTGCCAGAATCTCATTGTTAGCGATAGCCACGACGCAGGTAGACCCAGATACATCACACTTCATTGCAGTCGAAGCGGATGAATTCTAGGGTCTATAACGCGCTAGCACTTATTCCGTTTACAAGAATAGCGAGTATTAAGTCAATTGAGGATGCGGTTGCGCCAGATCTCGCAGTAGATGTTGCCAGCGTTGTTTCTGCGCCTTCAGTCTATATTGAACTTCTTTATAGCCATGCTTCAACTGAAGCCGATCCAGTGAGTTGAGACTTTCTTGCAACTGTATGCCCTTGGTCTCGTACCAAGCTTGTCTGTGTTCTGTCCACAGTTGCAGAGTCTGTAGAAGTTGTTCGTACTCAGTTTCCAGTCGTAATCGCCAGCTCTCGGGAATATCGAAGCGTTCACATTTCTCAGTTGCTTTCAGGTATTGAAGCTCAAGTCGGGCTTTCTCGATTTCTGCAGGATTACAGCGCTTAAGTTCGCGAGTTAGGCCGGCGAAAGAGAGAAGGCTTATCACCCACTTCGTTGGGTCGAAGTGCCACCATTGAATGCCGTTTCTATAGTCCCACTGAAAAGTGTGATGATAATTATGATAGCCCTCGCCATAGGTGAAAAATGCCAGAATTGGATTGTCCCTAGCCGAGTTATTTTCGCTATAGGGTTGTTGGCCCCACATATGTGCTATGGAGTTTATTAGATAAGTAACATGCTGACTCAAGACCAAGCGCAGCAGGCCGCCTAGTAATAACCCTGCGATAATATCTCCGTGAACAAGCCCGAGAAATGCTGGTAGGCCAATATTCATTACCAAGAGCAGGGTTAAGTAGTGTTTCTTCTGCCAAACTACAATGGGGTCTTTCATTAAATCTTTAACATTCGAATAGTCTTCTGCGCCACTTTTGTAGTTACGCAGGATCCATCCGATATGCGAAAACCAGAACCCGCGGCTGGCTGAATAAGGGTCGTGATCGTTATTGTCAACGAATTGATGATGGCGGCGATGCCCGGACGCCCAAGTTAAGATGTCGTTCTGCAACGCACAGGCGCCTCCGAGAGCAAATATGACTCGAAGCAAGGGGTGTGCCTTGTACGCCTTATGTGACCATAAGCGATGGTAGCCAGCTGTTATGGACATGCCGCAAAAACCCATTAGAAGTACGAATACCACCCACTCGTAGAGGTCGTAGCCGTAAAAATAGCCATACGCAGGCACGAGTAGTAGAGCAAACGCCGGGGTTAGGCTGAACAGCAGCATATTCGTCCAGTTGATGGGGGCTTTTTCCATTATTTTTGTTCCTGCTAGAGACGTTAATGTGAACAACTGTACAGGGGAGTATGGTAAAACATATCGCTCTGATATTCCTGTAATGAACTACTTGTAAGCGATCCAATCGTTAGGCTGTAGTACTATAGGAGCCAGTATTAACAGACATAATGCAGAAGTGTCACCGATAACTCAATCGCTGATGAAGTGATTGAACAAAATGGGAGCGTGCGAGGGTAATGGAAGAAAAACTAATAGAGCTGGAAACTAAATTTAGCTATCAGGAGGACTTGCTGTCAGATCTCAACGCGATAGTGTCTAGGCAGCAGCGCCAGTTAGATGAGTTAATAACGCAGATGTCTGGAATAAAAGAGCAATTGCAAGATGCTGTTGAAAGAGGGCCAGCTGAGGGGCGAGAAGAGCAAGATGAGAAGCCTCCTCATTACTGAGGAGAACACAGCCCACTATGAACACCAGCACATGTATTCAATCACTAACGAACTTCCCCATAACCAGCAGGAGGAACCTTTACCTTTACCTTTACCTTTAGGATGCCCCTCCTAGCCAGCTACTGCCACATCATCTGCTTGCAATCCCTTATCCCCTTCGCTGACTTCAAATTCTACCCGCTGACCATCATGCAAGACACGGTGTCCCTCTCCTCGTATCGAGCGAAAGTGGACGAATACATCCTCGCCGCTATCGCGAGTAATGAAGCCAAATCCTTTATTGGCATTGAACCATTTTACGCTGCCCGTTTCTCTGTCTGAATGCTGGTCATCGGTATAGAGATCGTCGCCCGTTCGGGCTGAGTTCAGTTGAGCGCAGAAGCTGCTGACTAAGACTATGATGAATAAGGTAAGTGCGATTATTGGGAAGTTGGAGAGTGTTAGTGAGAATTCCTGCGTGCTGAGAAAGTAAAGAGGAATACAGGCTAATGCTGTAATGGCAAATGAAATAAAAAACGGCTTCTTAAACATGTTCATACTCTTATTGGTTTTATAGTTGATGCTCGGTTGTTGGTTGTTGGTGTAAGGGTTCCCTATGCTAGTTGTAGAGACGCTAGTTTAGTCAGTGATTGAATACATGCTTTTATGGAGCTAGTAGGCGGTGTTTTCTCCAGATAGTAAAATACACTACTGCCGAGACAAATAAAATAGCTTACACGCATCTTGAGTCACCCTAGAACCCTCGTATTCTCTTCAGCTTCAATTCAGGTTGTTCTTGTTAGATTAGCGCCCTGGGTTGGTATTGGCGAGGAAATGGAGCGCCTTATCCCAGCTATTAATGCAATATCGATGAACGAGGATTGAACATGAACGCTAAGATGATAGGCACAGTAGCGGCATTTGGATTGGTATCCGCTCAGGTATTTGCGGAAACTTCTTATGAGACTGCACAAGTGACTGAATCGCGCGCTATCTATGAGGTTGTCGAGATTTCAACTCCGCAGGAACAGTGCTGGGAAGAGGAAACGGTGGTCGAACGTCGTGGGAGTGATAATCGCTCAAATACACCAGTTCTGGTGAGTACGATCCTTGGAGGTGCCATCGGTAACGCCGTGGGCCACAATAAATCGAATCGGCGGGTAGGGGCGGTTCTCGGCGCTGTGTTGGGCCACTCCATAGGACGTGATATTATGCGTCACAACGAGAGTCCTAGCAGCCGAGAATATCAGACAGTCCAGCGCTGTGAGACAGTCTATCAGAAGCATGAAGAAGAGCGTCTGGTAGGCTATCAGGTCACTTATATTTATAATTCAGAGGAGTATTCCGTAAGAACCAATACTGACCCAGGTGATGAAATCCGGGTTAGAGTTAGTGTTCAGCCGGTATTGTAAGTACTACGTACCCTTGAATAGTACTATGTGGTTCCCTGGGATAGAGGCATATTTTGAGCAAAACATCGATGCTTAGCTTTATGGTGATACTGCTTCTTAGCGCAGGAAAGCTTGCTCACGCCCAAAATGTTCCTATTCTTCCGCCCCAGATCGATATCAATAGAAGCGATAGCGGAAGAAATACCCAAGCTAACCCTCGTGTTACCAAGCCGCAGGCTGGAGAAATCGCCAAGAAGCGCTTTGCCGGCAGCATCCTTCGCATAACTCTGGTGGGTGAAGGCAGCAACCAGCGCTACCAGATCCGGATGGAAAACGAGGGCAAGGTATTTACAGTCTTCGTGAATGCCATTACCGGCAGAATCAGCGGTGGCGGGTAGGGAATATGCGATTACTCGTAGTTGAAGATGAAAGTTTGCTGCGTCAGCAGTTGGAGCAGGGGCTAACCAAGCAAGGCTACGTAGTTGATGTTGCCGAAGATGGAAAAATTGGTCTGTACCACGCGACCGAAAATGACTTCGATGCGGCTATTATCGACTTGGGCCTGCCGGAAATAGATGGTATTTCTCTCATTCAGCAAATTCGCTCAGCCGGTAAGGAATATCCCATACTGATCTTGACCGCGCGCGGCGATTGGCAAGATAAAGTGGCCGGTCTAGATGCGGGCGCCGATGACTACGTTGTTAAGCCATTTCAATTGGAAGAGATAATTGCCCGATTAAACGCTTTGCTGCGACGTGCTGCGGGGTTTTTCAAGCCTAAACTCGAATTCGGCATTCTAAGCCTAGATATTGCAGCCAAACGATTGCTGGTCAATGAGGAAAGTATTGACTTGACTGCCTATGAATACAAGATGCTCGAGTATCTTATGCTGCATCCGGGGCAGGTGATATCTAAGACCGAGCTTACGGAACATCTCTACGCGCAAGACTACGACCGAGACAGTAATGTTTTGGAAGTCTTCGTTCGTCGCCTAAGGCAGAAGCTGGACCCAGACCAAACGCTTAAGCCGATTGAAACTGTTCGCGGTCAGGGTTACCGTTTTAGTCTTGAAGAATCCTAGTCTTAGTCGAGCGGGCTAGAACGGTCGCCAACGAATGACCACGCCTGCAATATCTGTCTCTTATACACATCTCCGAGCCCACGAGACCGAGGCTGATCTC
>CAJXQP010000176.1 GCA_913058275.1 uncultured Gammaproteobacteria bacterium
GAGGGAGACCTTACCCGGCAAGGCATCACCATAGCCGTGAGTGAAGGCACTCCCGTTCAGGCGATTCACCCTGGGCGCGTGGTCTTTTCGGATTGGCTAAGAGGCACAGGATTATTGGTAATCGTAGACCACGGCCAAGGCTATATGTCTCTGTACGGTGCAAATCAGGCACTCTCCAAACAGGCTGGCGATTGGGTAGACGCAGGAGATATTGTGTCAACATCCGGCATGGCCAATGAATTGACAGGGAATTCAGAGGACAGCCAAGCCCTCCCTGGCATGTATTTCGAGATACGCCATCATGGCGAAGCACAAAACCCAGCCCAATGGTTCTCCGAGTGAAATATTCTCCTCGATGAGGCGTTCTCGTCCTATGTGAGGACTGTCTCATCGAATTTGCCTATTAAGGAATAAACTGAAACACTAGGATTCAACGTATAAACAGTTTACTAAAGGCCCAAAAGCAGTCATCTCGCATCGCTAGATCGGCCTCAACAAGCAAAGAATAATCAGGATTTAGCTATGAATTTTGCCCCATCCGTACTATCACGTTTCTCGGCGAAGAAGCTCCTGTCAGCTTCAAACGTAGCAAAGCTTTGCCTATCGCTACTTCTAGGTATGGCCCTGCCAACACAGGCAAGTGCACAAGATCGACAGGAAACACTGCCACTTCCCTTGAATGAGGTAAGAATGTTTACCGAAGCCCTCGACCGCATTCGCAGGTCCTATGTAGAAGAGGTCGACGATCAGACGCTATTGGAAAACGCAATCCGCGGAATGCTCGCAGGCCTAGACCCGCACTCCTCTTATATGGCAGGCGAAGATTTCGACCTTCTCGAAGAATCAACCACCGGCGAGTTCGGCGGGCTAGGCGTGGAAGTTGGGCGCGAAGATGGTTACATTCGCGTTATCAGCCCTATCGACGACTCTCCAGCTGATCGAGCAGGCATCAAGGCTGGCGACTTAATAATCCAAATAGACAGCAAACCTCTCCGAGAAATGTTGCCCGACGAAGCGGCACAGATGATGCGCGGCGCACCAGGCTCCGATGTCACGGTTACAGTTGCCAGAGAAGGACAAGAGCCTTTCGACGTTACGATAACGCGCGAAATTATCGCCATCGCTAGTGTGCGCAGCCGCATGATTGCTCCGGGCTATGCCTACTTGCGTATCTCGCAGTTTCGCGTCAACACAGGTAACGAGCTCGAAGAAGAAATCGAAGAATTAACTGCAGAAAACGAAGCCATCGACCAACCCATCAAGGGCATGGTATTAGACCTACGCAATAATCCCGGCGGAATATTGCAGGCTTCTGTGGGCGTGGTTGATGCATTCATCAATGAAGGAAGAATCGTGTACACCGAGGGTCGACTGGAACAGACCGGCCTAGACTTTTCTGCGACGCGGAAAACCGTGGCTGGCGACGTGCCACTTGTCGTACTAATTAACAACGGCTCCGCATCGGCTTCAGAGATAGTAGCCGGCGCTCTGCAGGACCATGGCCGTGCGATCATCATGGGAACACGCAGCTTTGGCAAAGGGTCTGTCCAGACTGTATTGCCATTGGACGATAGGCGCGCGATAAAGCTAACAACTTCTTTATACTTCACGCCAAGCGGGCGATCAATTCAGGCGCAAGGCATCGAGCCGGACATCCTAGTTGAAGAAGCATTCGTTACGCGGCGCTCAACCAACGTAATGCAGTACAACGAGTCGGACCTAGATGGTCACTTGGCGAATGGCAACGGCCCAAGCACAGAGAACGAAAGACTCGCCGAGGCACTGATCTCCGCAGAGGAAGTCCTCGTTAATGACTACCCCTTGAACGAGGCACTGAATGTACTTAAGGGCATCAATGCGTTCAAGCCAGCTCGGGCAATCAACACAACAGGGTCTTTCGCACAGAGCGATTTAAACTAAATTAGTTTGGGAAGAGTTAGAAGTTTGGTGCAGGGAATTGAGGCTTAAAGTCGAACTTCGATTCCTTTGTCCGCCATGTACTGCTTCGCTTCCTGGATAGAATATTCCTGGAAGTGAAAGATGCTAGCGGCCAGCACTGCATCAGCCTCACCCTCCAATACACCATCTACCAAATGTTGAAGATTCCCCACACCACCTGAAGCAATTAACGGCACTTGTACGGCGCGACTTACTTCACGATTGAGCTCCAGATCGAAGCCTATTTTTGTGCCATCCCTATCCATGCTAGTTAGCAATATCTCACCTGCGCCAAAGCTCACCATTCGCTTAACCCACTCAATGGCATCGATGCCCGTTGGCTTGCGGCCACCGTGAGTGAATATCTCCCACTTAAGCAGCTCGTCATCGATAGATACGCGCTTGGCATCGACCGCAACTACTATGCATTGCGAGCCGAAGCGTTGTGCCGCTTCACGAACAAATTCCGGATTGACGACCGCGGCGGTATTGATGCCGACCTTATCCGCACCGGCGTTTAACATGGTGCGAATATCTACCAATTTGCGTATGCCGCCGCCAACGGTTAAGGGAATAAATACCTGACTGGCAATCGCCTCGACTGTATGAACTGTCGTCTGCCTTCCCTCGTGGCTAGCAGTGATATCGAGAAAGGTAATCTCGTCGGCACCAGCATCGCAGTAGCGCTTAGACACTTCGACAGGGTCTCCAGCATCACGGATATCGAGAAACTTGACGCCTTTTACGACGCGTCCGTTCTCACAATCGAGACAGGGGATTATTCGTTTTGCTAGGGCCATTGTAAATTAGTCCGGCTGGTTAATTTCTTCGTCACAGAGTTGCTGTGCGAGCGCAAGGTCGAGACTGCCTTCGTAGATTGCGCGCCCCGTTATTACACCCATAATTCCACCGCCGGCGGAGGCTTCGGAGGCCTCTCGGATCGCCGCAATGTCAGCCAACTTACTAACTCCACCGGAAGCTATGACTGGGATAGGCGAGTGATCCGCCAACTCTTTAGTCGCCTCAAGGTTTACACCGCCCATCATGCCATCACAGTTAATATCGGTGTAAACGATTGCTTCGACGCCGTAGTCTGCGAACTTCTCCGCCAGAGTTACAGCAGAAACATCGGACACATCTGCCCAACCTTCTGTAGCCACCATGCCTTCGATAGCGTCGATACCGACGATAACCTTACCTGGATAAGCTTCACATGCCTCTTTTACGAACTCAGGCTTCTTCACCGCCTGCGTGCCAATAATCACATGGCTGACACCCGCGTTAATATAGAACTCGACATTCTCCATGCTACGAATACCCCCACCAATCTGAATCGGTAAGTCGGGATAGGTTGCGGCGATCTTGGCAATAATCTCAGCATTAACTGGAGTGCCGGCGAAAGCTCCATTCAGGTCCACGATATGCAGCCGTCGCGCACCTTTAGCCTGCCAAATGCCGGCCATGCTCACAGGGTCATCAGAAAAAACAGTCGAGTCTTCCATACGCCCCTGCTTGAGGCGGACACACTGACCATCTTTCAAATCTATTGCTGGTATGACTAACATTTCATCGCTCTTAAACTAGGTTCAAACTTATAAGTTAGTTTGTATCTTCAGTGGCATGTATCTAAAACGCTAAACCGTCCCATCCCATAGTAGAAAATTGCGCAGCAGAGTTAGACCTACTGTTTGGCTCTTTTCGGGATGAAACTGGACTGCAAAAATATTATTGTCAGCGAGTGCGGCGACGAAGTCATTTGAGTAGTTCGAAACTCCGGCGACCATACCCTGCTGCAGCGTCTGCACATAGTAGCTATGAACAAAATAGAAACGGCTATTGCCTGGCACGTCTTTCCACAAAGGGTGATCGATGGTCTGACTTACTTGATTCCAACCCATGTGCGGCACTTTTAAACGCAGCCCATCACTATCACGAAGATCGTCACCAAAATATCGAACCTCGCCATCAAGGAACCCCAGACATTCGACGCCACCATTCTCTTCACTAGTATTCATTAATGCCTGCATACCGACACAGATGGCAAGTACAGGTTTCGACTGAATAGCGTCTTTCATAATCTGATCGACATCCAAGCGCAGGATTTCTGCCATGCAATCACGAATCGCGCCAACCCCAGGAAAGATAACGCGATCGGCGCCGGCTATCACATTCGCATCCGCGGTCACGACGACTTCAACCTGTTCATCTAATTCGCGGCCGACATGCTCCAATGCCTTCGCAACCGAATGCAGATTACCCATGCCGTAATCAATTACTGCGATCTTATTCATCTTAAGACTAGTCAAGGTTAGTTCGAATTAGCGTGCTTTGAAAAAGGAGTTGCTGGCCAGACCAAGCAGTCTTATAGCGACCCTTTAGTAGATGGAACAACACCTTCTTGTCGAGGGTCGGCTTCGACTGCCATACGCACAGCGCGACCGAAAGCCTTAAATATAGTCTCGATCTGGTGATGTGCATTCTTACCACGGAGATTATCGATATGCAGCGTCACTAGAGAGTGATTCACAAAACCCTGAAAGAATTCGTGAAACAGATCAACATCGAATGCGCCTACCGTACCTTTGACGAATTGAACATGGTAGTCCAATCCCGGTCGGCCGGAAAAATCGATTACTACACGGGAGAGCGCTTCATCGAGTGGTACATAGGCGTGTCCATACCGGCGAATCCCAGTCCTATCTAGGGCCTTATCGAACGCCTGGCCCAGCGTGATGCCTATGTCTTCAACAGTGTGATGCGCATCGATCTCGAGATCCCCCACCGCCTTTACAGAAATATCTATTAGCCCATGCCGCGCTATCTGATCCAGCATATGGTCTAGAAACGGAAGCCCAGTATCGACTTCAAGCTTGCCGGTGCCATCGAGGTTCACAGTTACCGAAATCTGTGTTTCCTTGGTATTGCGTTCTACTGATGCTGTTCTCATTAGTTCGGTCACTGTAGTTGAGATTGCCAACATGCGGGCCCGTATAATCAAAGCCGCTGCTTGCTAGTTAAGGGGGTTTTACGTCCCGCTGGAAAGAACGCATTATAATCCCCGCTCTAGCGCAATGAAAGCAGCAACTATGACCAATTCAAACCCCAGCCTCGTCATGCAAGCTCCATCGTGCAAGTGACAAGTCAATCCGTTAAACTACACAGCCCGCAAAGCATGGAACTACTAGCCTTGGTCATTTGGGGAATCAGGCAGGCTTGAACACCTAGCACCACCGTTTTGGGAATAAATGATTAAGACATTTGCCAGATTGCTTCTTGGGCTAATCCTGCTATCAATAGTTGCGGGAGTAATCCTGCTAATGTCCGTGAATACAGATCAGAATAAGGCAGCTATTCAGGCTGCCGTCTTGTCCGGCACTGGCTACGAGCTCACCATCGCAGGGGATATGGACATTGCGTTTTTCCCCAGCGTAGGCTTAACCCTCAATGACGTTCGGCTCAAAAATCCGGCTTCTCCCCAGGAACTTGCCTCCACAACGGCTGCCTTGCTTCAGGTAGATTTGCGTGCGTTGATCTCAGGTGAAATTTTTATCCGCGAGCTGTCTACGGATGATTTTCACATCAACTATTACATTGACGCGCTTGGAAAAAGCAATTGGGATGTTGAGACTCCCGTTTTCAATAGTAATAGCAGTACCAATTCGGCCGTCCCGGTCCCGCAGCCCACTCAACAGCAGAGCAACACAGCTTCCACCGACATAAACTCCGATATCGTCTCGGTTTCCTTCGAGCGCCTCAAGATCGACAATGCGAGTATCGATATTCAAGACCTATCACAAGGCCTGCGTTACAGCGTCAATAATCTCAACCTTACTAGCAGCAACACTAACATTGAAGGCAATCCATTCGATGTCGATGTGAACTTCACCTTCCTAAACAATGGCATGACCAAGCCTGTAGCGATGGGTTTTTCAGGCGACATTACTGCCGACTTAAATGCAGGCAACATCGATGTACAGAATATCAGCTTCAACGTCACTCCGGTGTTATTGCAAGGCGATCTGCACATAAGAGGCCTAAACGATGACATCACGTTTGACGGCTCTGTCTCCTCAAACGATTTCGATGTATTCGGTCTGCTGCAAACCATTGGAATTAGCGAAAGCGAACTCGACGCGACCAGCTCGCTTTTTTCAATTGCAGAAAAACCACAGGCAAGCGTTGCAACAAGCTTTAGCGGTGACGAGTTCGGCATTAAAGTTCCTGAACTAATTGCACAATTGTCTGAAAGCAGAATAGAAGCCAATGCCGAGATTCGATTTGCTGCCAATTTATTGCCAACGAATATTAGTTATGAAGTAGTTGGCAACCAGATCGATATTTCGCCCTTCTTAGATTCAGAAGTTGCAACAGACACCACCGCAGCGGCTAGCAACGGGGCAACCACAATAGAGACTAGTTGTCTCTTATACACATCTCCGAGCCCACGAGACCGAGGCTGATCTCGTATGCC
>CAJXQP010000177.1 GCA_913058275.1 uncultured Gammaproteobacteria bacterium
GTGTATAAGAGACAGTAACTGCATCATTTTAGAAAATACAAACTCAGTCGACTTCGATTTTGGCGGCCCAGCTATCCTAGTAGATGGCGGTGATAGGCAGCTGCTTATTGCCGCCCAGAAATCTGGTGACCTCTGGGCGCTGGATCCCGACACGGGCGGGCTGGTGTGGAACCAGCGCATCGGTGAAGGCACAGCACTGGGTGGTAACCACTGGGGGATCGCCACCGATTCCGAGCGAGCCTTCATGACCATCAATGACCCTGGCACTATGAGCGAGAACATCCGGCCCGGCATATACACTTACTTTGTTGCTACCGGCGAGCCAAGTTGGTCCTACGAGGTGGAATCAGAATGTGGTGAGCAGCGCAGCGATAGACTGAGGCGTTGTGAATCACTCTATGGTTTCTCTGCTACGCCGTTGTCTGTAGACGGAGCAATTATCACCGGTGGGCTAGACGGTCGTCTGTTTGTATTCAACTCGGACACGGGCGAAGAGCTTTTTAAATTCGATACAGTGCAGGATTTTGAAACGGTCAACGGCGTAGAAGGGTATGGCGGTTCGATCGACAGCCACTCCATTGCCGCAGGATCTGGCATGGTGTTTGTGGGTTCCGGTTACGGTTCTTTTTCTCAGGTGGCTGGGAATGTGTTGCTGGCTTTCAAGCCGTCGGAATAGGGCTATCTCGAATCAGCATCTACTCAAAAAGAAATCAGTCTGGGCTGACTCCGTATAACTCGCGACAGAAACAAAAACGCCCTGAGCTAGTCAGAGCGTTTTGTAGTAATGAGATATCAAGTATTCAACCCGATATCTTAGTCGTTTGCGGCTTTTCTATAACTTGTAACTAAATTCCATACCATAGACTCTAGGCAGCGTAATGCCAGAGTTATGGCGGTAGCTTTCAGCCTCACTTTGGCGATATATCCCCAAGTTGGCTACGTCATCGAAGATATTATTAACGAACGCTGCTACTGCCCAATTATCATTAGGCGATGTCCAGGTTGCTCGTAAGTCAGCGCGGCCGTAAGCCTCAGCCTTCTCTTCCTGGGTCTCGAAGGGCGAGTAGAAGACTTCATCAGTCCAGCTATACACGCCAAAAAGCTCCAACTGCGCCCCTCCATTCATTGGGATATTATAGCTTCCCCAGGCAGTGAACTTGCCCTCAGGAACCTGTAATAGCTGATTGCCTTTAATGTCTTCTGTCAATGTGTCGAATTCAGGATACAGCGACTCCGGCACATCTCTTCTACTAGAGTCAGAGACTAGCAACGACTCCGTATATTTACTTGGCGTGTAACTGAAGTTGCCGCCTAGTGTCAGGCTGTCAGTCGCCAGCCATAATATTTCGGCCTCGATACCTGTCACCTGGGCACCCGGCGCCTCCAATACAGAAGTACTGGTTCCACCAATGGATGTGACTTCGGTTCCCACTGTATGAATCGTGTCGTAGTCATACACATATACAGAGGCATTTAATTGCAGGGTGTCGTTTAAGAACTGTGATTTATAACCAATCTCGTAAGCTAACAACTCTTCTGGATCATAAGTGGCCGTGTTGCTGAAAAATACCAGGTTAAATCCACCTGAGCGGTAACCGGATGTGGCAGAGAAATACATCAAGGAGTTATCTGTTACATTCCAGTCCAGATTGATACGTCCAGTTGTCTTCTTATCCGTTCGGTTAAAGGGCCGGTAAACACTCAATGCAAATGGAATGCCGCCGTTGGTAACCGCTGGAGTAGGCTCTGTGATTGAGCCCGTGCCATCGTCTACCAAGCCGCCATTCGCGCGGTTTACTGCAGCCAGGCCGCCGTAAAGGGCCAAAAAGCTGGTTGCACCAGTCTCTGAATAGCGCCACAGATTCTCTTCCGCGGTCACTTCGTCTTCGGCATAACGTATGCCTAGAGTAAGAGTGAACACGTCGTTGATATCCCAGACACCTTGAGTATAAGCGGCGAATGCCTCACGTTTGGTTTGCGTAGCGTAGAGCAAGTCTGATGCTGACGTTTGTGGGCCGTGAATAACGTTCAAGTCTGGGTTGCTACCGTTGTCACCATACCAGGCTGAGGTTTGTACATTGTTGCCGCCGTTATTCTGGGCGCAAGATGCGGCAGGGGTCGCAACATTGCAGGACAGTTTCGCACTAAACATCGAAACCATCGGCCTGCCTGAAAAAGCTAGGGTACTGGCAGTAATGCCCTCCAAACCCGGGGCTCCAATGGCTCCCGCAGCGCCAGCGCTTAGCGAGGTATTGTCCGCATAAGGGTTAACCATCCTGGATTCGGCCAGTGAAGAGTAGAAATCTCCGCGCTGATCGATGGTTGCATCATAAATGAAGTAACCGGAAGTGATCGATACTGTATCGCTGATGTCGTAGAAGGCCTGAAATTCGTGAGAGGTATAATCCGCCTCGTGGTTCACGTAAAACTGGCGATCATGAAACTGACTGGCCGTATTATCGTCATCGGTTGTTCGCTTGTAGCTGAGCCTGTTGTACCCGAATATATATTTCAGCTCGAGCTTTTCATTCACGTCCCAGGAGATATTAAACTGAGTGCCTTGCTGCTTAAAATTCTCTCTGTTCAGGCCGTTGGTGGCTGCGCAGAGATCGTCGCCAGCGATGTCGCCAGGGAACACGCAGTCGTTGTATCTGGCCGCTGATGCGTCCGAGGTATTGTTAAATCCATCCAACGACGCTGCTGCATTCTGAACCCCATTGAAAGCGCCAGGATCGATTCCTGGCCGAACACGTTGGGCTTGATCAGTTGCGCCAGTAGTCGGATTGGTGAAGTTTAAGATGGGCTGGCTTTGATCGTACCAATTGTTGTTATCAAAATTGCCAGGATCAGTATTTGTGGTGTCGACAAATCGGTAACCAGGAACTAAGTTTGCTGTGTTTCGACTGCCTTGCCCATCTTCATTCAATACCACAAGGCCAGCGCCGTTAGCACCGCCGAATGAACGATCGATTTCCATGAAGTTCTGTCGCAAATTAACTTCAATATTATCGGTCGGTGTCCATTTAAACGATACGGCGGCGTTCTCGGTACCAAGGCCATCGATATCGGGTCCAGTGCCTAGGTCCTCTATCACGCCATCACGGTCGCGAATAGCAAGGTTTATTCGTGCTGATAACGTGTCTTCGATCAGGGGCACGTTTAACATGCCGTAGGCTTCTTGCGTACCAAAATTACCTATGATGGATTTGAAAGAGTAATCAATTTCGTCGGTGGGCTCTTTATAGAGCACATTGATCGCGCCGCCAACTGCATTACGACCGTAGAGCGTTCCCTGAGGCCCGCGCAGTACTTCGATGCGCTCGACATCCCAGAAAGTTGCTGCCGTGGCAGTTAGCAAATCTTCAGAGTAAACGCCGTTCATGTAAGTTGCTATGCCAGGATCGCCGCCCAGTGCGCGGAAATTTCTACCAACGCCTCGAATTGTAGCGTCGTAAGGCTGGATGGTTGTAGCGGGGATGAAGTTTTGCAAGTCTTCTTGATTGCGAATTCCAAAACTTTCCAGCGATTCACCTGTTATCGCGGTAATGGATATGGAAGTATCTTGAACTGATGCTTCTCTTCTCTCCGCTGTTACTGTGACCTCTTCTATGCGCCTTTCATCTAATTCGGCTTCAGCGGCGAGCAGCCCGTTCGGTGCATAACTTGCGCAGAACAATGCCGAAGCACCGATTAGTGTCTTCGTGATAGTGGTTCTCGATTTCATATATTTGTCCCCCCCGGGATATTATTTTTTGTCCCTAGGCAGAATGCTATACAGATTACCGCTTTCGGAGTCTTTTTATTAACTAGATAGAGCAATGAATAAACGCTTCATTCTCTACTACGCATGAATAGTCGCTCCATTTTTTTTTATAGATTTTAGTTATTCTTATTCGAATTATTAGCTGACAGTCAGAAATGCGGGCTTTAAGCGAGGCCTTTTTGCAATCAGATAAATTGTAAAGTCATCGATTCCAAAATCCTTTTGGAACTTCAGGTCGAAAAGAAAGTCATTCGATGAGGCGAACGTATAGGACGATGAAGCAGAGGTCAAGTGATATTCCGAGAGAGGGTTTGAATAGGTTTTTCTCTTTGTTACTAAAGTTCTCGATTGCCAACGGATAGGAAATATTCTTTTCCGCCACATTTTCTCAGCCGTTATGAAATGGAGTGCAGGGGGTATGTCAGAATTCTATTTTTGTTACAAATGAGAGCGGCACATTGCGTGTTAGAGCAGTCATCTCCAAACTCACAGCAAGAATAGTCCAAAAAAAAATGACTCCAAACTTTTGATATTAAGAGTCGGATGGTTTTTGATTGAGCTTAATCAGGGCTTAAATTTTGTTACACATATACTCGAATTATTTTGCAGCTTTTTTTATAGAAAAGGCCATTTCAGTTGATGAAATTGGTGTATTTGGCGTTTCAGGGACTTACCTTACTAGGTTTGCACTTTTTCTTGGCAAGCTTTCTGGTTTCTGGCCTTGATGAATTGGGCCCGAAACATCAAAACATCCTTTTTGTGATCGAAGGTAGAAATACAGGATTGGTATTTTCAATAAGCTTTACGTCGCCTACCGAGAACTATCAAGCCGCTAAGCAGCAACAGTGCAGACATCGGCTCTGGCACGTCAGCCGTGACCAGCTCGATCTGACCTGAAAAATTCACGCCATCGTTGAAGAAATCGTTAACAGTGTTCGCACCAGGAACAGGGCCCTGTGGTCCGCGGCAAAACGAACGCGAGTAGCGGATCCAATTACAGTGTATCTTGCGACCATCCAAGCCGCCGAAAGGAGCTGGGCCCAAACCCTTCGACTTCTCAATTGATTACTTCTCCAGTCTCAAGCGTTTCATTCACATAGATGTAGACATGCGGGTGCCTCTAAGCGGATCGAGTTACGGTTCCTTCAATTGAAACTTGCTGCCCAGTATCATAAATGGCCATGCTGTGGTGGGCATAAGTAGTCAATGGAGCCGCAATGAGCGCTACCGCATAAAGAAGAAAAGTTTTGAATGTCGTGTGCTCACCAACAATTGTAGTTTATGTGTTTTGCTCACTTTCTCCTGCAGAGCAGAAAACGGTGCTACTCGAGCTTGAGAAAGACCAGCTTCGTGACCCACATTGAGCCAGAGATATCCTGTCTCCAGTTCTATCCCTATCAACTGAATTCAGCTGATAGCTAAGGGGCGTAACTTTCTTGAGATAGTTACAATTATTTGGAGATAATGAAGAGGGCATGCGTTTGGGTAGAGGTAAATTTGGATAGGCGCAGGCTTTTTAGACAAAGGCTGTGGCTGAAATGAAACCGGGGAAACTAATGACTAGTTCCCCGGCGGGTTTAGCTATTACGCAGCTTCGCCTGCGCTGCTGCCAATCTGGCTATCGGCACGCGCGGTGGTGAACAACTCACGTAGTCCAAGCCTACGCGATGACAGAAATCGATAGATTTCGGGTCGCCCGCGTGTTCGCCACAGATCCCGAGTTTGATATCCGGCTTAGTGGAGCGGCCGCGCTCTACGGCGAATTCCATGAGTTTGCCTACGCCGCGTTGGTCGATGCTGGCGAACGGGTTCTTATTGTAGATTTCTTTGCTTTGGTATTCGTCATAGAACAAGCCCATGTCGTCGCGGCTTAGGCCTAGCGCTGTTTGGGTAAGGTCGTTAGTACCGAAGCTAAAGAAGTCTGCTTCTTTTGCGATTTCGTCTGCTGTAATCGCGGCGCGTGGTACTTCGATCATAGTGCCGACCAGATAGTTGATGCGTACCTTGTGCTTCTTCATTACCTCTTTGGCAACGCGATGCACGATGGCGAGTTGGTCTGCTAGTTCTTCGCGGAAGCCTACTAGTGGAATCATGATTTCTGGCTTCACTTTAATCTTTTTCTTACCTTTGAGTACCTGTGCAGTCGCTTCGAAGATGGCGCGGCTCTGCATCTCAGTAATTTCAGGATAGAGAATACCTAAACGGCATCCACGGCAACCCAACATCGGGTTTTCTTCGTGTAGAGACTTGATGCGGTCGATGACGTAATCGAGTGGCACGTCTAGCCTCTCAGCTAGTTGGCGTCTTACCACGTCGTCGGAAGGTAGAAATTCATGTAAAGGCGGATCTAGTAAGCGTATGGTTACCGGCCGTCCGTTCATGGCTTTGAATATGCCTACAAAATCTTTCTTCTGAAAAGGCAGTAACTTTTTCAATGCAGAGCGGCGCTGTACTTCGTCGACAGCGAGGATCATCTGACGCATATAGTCGATGCGATCGCCTTCGAAGAACATATGCTCAGTTCGACAGAGCCCGATTCCTTCGGCGCCGAATGCCACGGCCTGGCTCGCCATGTTTGGCGTGTCGGCATTGGTGCGAATATTCATAGTGCGATG
>CAJXQP010000178.1 GCA_913058275.1 uncultured Gammaproteobacteria bacterium
AGATCAGCCTCGGTCTCGTGGGCTCGGAGATGTGTATAAGAGACAGGAATATTGCGGACACTGTTTACTTTTTGGCAAATGATGCTTGTTATGTCACCGGACAAACTGTCCGAGTTGACGGCGGTCGCTACCTTGCGTGATTGTCTTTCCTAGCCACCTCCCTAGTTAGCAGTTACTGTTGACTGCCTGGCATTTCAAAACCTGCAATCTGGAAACAATCTTATGGTCAAAGTCTACGGTGATATTCAATCGGGGAATTGCTACAAGATCAAACTGTTGATGAGCTATCTCGAGATTGAGCACGAATGGCTACACGTCGACATTCTCAAAGGTGAAACCCATAGCGATGAATTCAAAAAGATGAATCCCAACACCCGGATACCTGTCCTCGTGCTAAACGATGGCCGCACCCTCACAGAGTCCAATGCGATCCTCAATTTTCTCGCTGATGGAAGCGAACTGCTTCCTGCCGATCGAGTTCTAAGAGCCCAGGTATTGCAGTGGCAGTTCTTCGAGCAGCACAGTCACGAGCCCTATATCGCGACGGCACGCTATATAAATAAATATCTTGGCTTGCCTGATGAACGTCGCACCGAATTTGATGAAAAACAAGAGGGAGGTCACAAGGCGCTATCTGTGATGGAGCAACGACTAGCAAAAGCAGACTTCCTCGTGGGAGATGAGCTAACTATTGCAGACATCAGTCTCTATGCCTATACCCATGTGGCGCACGAAGGCGGCTTCGATTTAGGCCGCTATACAGCTATAGGGAAATGGCTAGAGAGAGTTGAGCAACAAGAGAATCATTTTGCTATGAATAGCTAACGCCGGTCGCAACGACTGCCGGTTGAGACTGAGTTACTGAGCAGGCCAATCAGTTTCAATCGCCCAGAGCTGCTGCTTTGATTTGTCATAGTCTTTCCAGAGATTTAGGTATGACATGCCCGTTGCAGGATGCACGAGGTCAGGCAAAAGTTCCGAGAGAGGCTGCAACACATAGGCGTTTTCCGTGACCTCAGGGCGTGGCAACTCAATTCCACAGCACATTCCGGACTCATTGCCATACAGAAGAATGTCGATATCCATAGTTCGCCCGGAAAATCTCACTTGCTGCCGATCTCGCCCTAGCTTATCTTCCAATCGCTTTAGAATCGCCGCCACATCGTCTAGCCCCTTGTCCGTATCAGCAAGAATCACAAGATTGAGAAAATTGTCGCCATCGAAGCCAATGGCTTGGCTCTCGTAGGTTGTAGAATTACGAATGTTTTCAAATTCCAGATGTAGCGCATCCAACGCCGCTCGAATGTTCGACTCGGCGTCGATGTTGCTACCTATGCTTAGAGCTAGTGTCGTCACTTACCACTCACTTACAGAATATTATTGCGCAGAAAATATTTGGGTCTACTTAGCCGTGCGTTCAATTATTACACCCACATCTTTAGAGCCAGTGACGGCCCCAGGCTTGCCCAAGCGTAGCTTGAGCCAAGGCACGGAAAATTCTTCCAAGACGATCTGCGCGATCTTCTCGGCCATAGTCTCTACTAAGAAAAATTCTGAGCCTTCGATGAATTCAATAAGGCGCTTCGCCACTGCCTTATAGTCTAAAGTATTTTCAATGTCTTCGCTGCTCGCAGCAAGAGAAATATCGGTCCCCATTTCGAGATCCAGGCTCACTGTCTGCTTCTTCTCTCGCTCCCAATCGTAGATACCTATGATGGTTTCTATCTCGAGTTCGCGAATATAAACGATATCCATGCCTAATCCTTGATTCAAAAATCTAAGAGATGCGCTACTAGATGGCAGACAGAGCCTCTAGTGACCAACGCGGTTGTGCACGTATTTCCAAGTCGTCTTTCTGCCCGGCCAATAACCGTTGGCAACCAGCATAGGCAATCATTGCTCCATTATCGGTGCAGAAACGCGGCTTCGCGTAAAACAGTTTCGCGTCAAACTTCGCAACTGTTGTTTCCAACACCTCACGCAGCTGCAAGTTTGCCGAAACACCACCAGCAATGATCAGTGTGTGCATGCCTGACTGCTGTAATGCTCGGCCGCATTTGATCGCGAGTGTAGCGACTACGGCTTCTTCGAACCCCTTCGCGATATCTGCTCGCTGTTTGTCATTTAAATCCCCCTGCGCTGCACTCTCCTTAGCGATAGCCGTACGCACGGCAGTCTTTAGTCCACTAAAGCTGAAATCCAATCCGGGGCGGTTCGTCATCGGCCGTGGAAAAGTGAATTTTCCGGACTCTCCTTCTACTGCCAGTTTTGCCACATGGGGACCACCGGGATAGGGCAGGCCCAACATCTTGCCGACTTTATCGAATGCCTCACCGGCGGCGTCGTCTAATGATTCCCCCAGCAGGACATAACGTCCAATGCCTTCGACCTCAACGAGTTGTGTATGTCCTCCGGAGACTAATAGAGCCACGAATGGAAAAGCCGGCGGTTGGTCCTCCAGCATAGGCGCCAACAAGTGGCCTTCCATGTGGTGGACCCCGAGTGTCGGCACATTCCACCCCATGCCTAGAGACCGGCCAATGGACGCTCCAACTAGCAGCGCACCAACCAAACCCGGCCCTGCCGTATACGCTACTCCGCCTATATCAGATTGCTCGATACCGGCCTTGGTGATTACCTCCTTGATCAGCGGCAAGGTCTTTCGGACATGATCTCGGGACGCAAGTTCTGGAATTACACCGCCATATTGCGCGTGTATTTCAATCTGGCTGTACAAACAATCGGCCAAAAGACCGCGCTCGCTGTCATATAACGCGACTCCGGTCTCATCACATGATGTTTCAATACCCAGTACTATCAATGGTTCAACTCTCTCAGTTTTGCTCTCATTATCACTCTCAAACTGCTCTTAATCACAATCAGCGTAGCTGAAAAAGTGGCAATCATGCCAAATATGCCGGCATATCCCAAATTCCTTGTACTTTCACCTAGTACTTTGACCAATTTCCTAGCCGATAAGGACTAATTCTTTTGCAATTAGGGCCCCGGGGCATTAATATTAGCGCCCCTGTAATTCCGCGTCCTAGGATTTTTTTGGAAACCGGGCCGGAACGACAAGTAAATTAGCTTGTTTACACAAAATTAACAGTAAAACTATTAAGGTAGGTGTTTAGTTCAATGCCCCAGGTAAAACTTAAAGATAACGAACCTTTCGACGTGGCCCTGCGCCGCTTCAAGCGCTCTTGTGAGAAAGCTGGAGTACTAGCGGAAGTGCGCCGCAGAGAATTCTACGAGAAGCCTACTGCGGTACGTAAGCGTAAGGCGGCGGCGGCAGTTAAACGTCACTTGAAGAAAGTGCAACGCGAAAGCAAGAAGAGCCAGCGCCTGTACTAGTCTTACCACCGTCAGGCATCTTCGATGTGCTTGCCCTCCCTGCGCTCTCCGGTACTCGAATCAACATGTCTGACAGCCCTCTCAAACAAGCCTTCACCGAAGCCATGAAAGATGCCATGCGCGCTAAAGATAAACCGCGCCTGGGAACTATTCGTCTTGCATTGTCTGAAATCAAGCGCGTCGAAGTCGACGAACGCATCGATCCAGATGACGCTCGAGTTATTGGCATTCTGGACAAGATGATTAAGCAGCGCCGCGAATCCATTCGTCAATACGCGTCGGCCAATCGCCCAGAGTTAGTTGCTCAGGAACAGTTTGAGATCGAAGTAATACAGGAATTTCTGCCGCAGGCACTGGAAGCAGACGAACTCGCGGAAATCATTAAATCAGCTGTGAGTGAGTCGGGCGCGGCCTCTATGAAAGAAATGGGCAAAGTAATGACAATAGTTCGCCCTCAGGTCGTCGGTCGCGCTGACATGGCCGAGGTAAGCAAGCAAATCAAGTCGTTGCTTGCCTAGATAGAAACTAATCGCTGTAAAGTCTTCTACACCGTTCGTCTGAAATTCGCCCCCCCCTCCCGCAGCAACTACACCTAGATTTGGATACAATGGTATCCAAGCAATGATTCGGCTGAACCAGCCGTAACTCGCACTGCACCGCCCACATTTGAAAATTCTGGATTCTTGACCCATGGCTGGACTAATTCCACAAACATTCATCGATGACCTGCTAAGCCGAGCAGATATCGTCGAGGTTGTGGACAAGCGAGTCACGCTCAAAAAATCTGGCAAGAACTATTCTGCCTGCTGCCCCTTCCATAAGGAAAAAACGCCATCATTTAGCGTGCAACCCGAGCGTCAATTCTATTATTGCTTTGGCTGCGGTGCCGGCGGCAACGCCATCGGCTTCATCATGAACTTCGATCAAACCGATTTTCCGCAAGCGGTGGAGTCTCTCGCGCGGGACAACGGCATGGAAGTTCCACGCGAAGAAAATGCCGCTGCAGCGCGCAGACAATCGGAGAACAGCAAACTATTCGAAGTCCTGGAGCTAGCGAGCAAATTCTATTGCCAGCAATTGCGCCGTCATGAGCAACGCAAATCGGCCGTCGACTATCTGAAAGCTAGAGGCGTGAGCGGCGAAATCGCTCGGGATTTCTGTATAGGCTATGCCGCACCAGGCTGGGATAACCTTTTGAAAGCGATCGCAGGGGACACCAATGAACAACAGTCCCTGCTCAAAGCAGGCATGGTTATCGAAAAAGAACCTAGAAAAGCCGCGGGCAGTGAAAATACCAACGCTGAACCCGCTCGTTACTACGATAGATTTCGCGATCGAATAATTTTCCCCATCCGTGATAGCCGCGGGCGCACTATAGCCTTCGGTGGCCGAGTTCTTGGCGATGACAAGCCAAAGTATCTGAACTCCCCGGAGACCCCTGTCTTTCACAAGGGCGCGGAGTTATATGGCCTCTTCGAGGCGAAGAAGGCGAACAACAAACTCAAGCGCATTCTCATAGTTGAAGGCTATATGGATGTAATTGCCCTAGCACAGATGGGTATTCGCAATTCGGTTGCCACACTGGGCACAGCGACCAGTGACCGGCACCTGATTCGAATCTTCCGTCTGGTGCCCGAGGTTGTATTTTGCTTCGATGGCGATAACGCGGGTAGAACCGCAGCATGGCGCGCCTTAGAGGCAAGCCTGTCAGAAATGCAAGATGGTCGTCAGGTGAAATTTTTGTTTCTACCTGAAGACGAAGACCCAGATACATTTGTACGCAAAATCGGCGAGACTGAATTCAACCTATTGATCGAAAATGCTACACCGCTCGAACAGTTCTTCTTTGACAAGTTGTCGGAAGGACTCGACATCAGGACGATCGAAGGCAGGGCAAGATTAAGCAATGTTGCGAAACCGTTAATCGCCAAGTTTCCAAATGGCATCTACGGCCAGCTGATGCTGGACAAACTCTCCCAGACTCTGGGAGTTGCCAACGAATCACTCGATAAGTTAATAGACTCACATGCCAAGCCAGCCAGAGGCAGCTCAGCACCACCTCCGCCGCCCTCACATTCTCAAGCTGATTCGCAGCCCATGACCGAAGCTGCTCCTTACGAGTCCGGTTACGACCAATCGTCGAAACCCTCGTCAAAATCCTGGAGCCCAAGCCCAAAGCCCACGAGCTCGAATCTGAACATCTATCGCAAGCCCGCTGCGGTGAAGGCGATTGAGCTATTAATGCAGAACCCAGAAGTTGTTCTGTCCATAACGGCGGACCTGTCACCACTTCACTCTGCTGGAGATGAAGGCCGGCAATTACTGCTATCCCTCATCGATATGGTGAAGCGCGACCCCGATACCGACACCCCTACTCTGCTCGGTTATTGCAGTGGATCCCCCTTTGGAAATCAAATAACGCGACTGAAAAGCGAGAACATCACCCCAATAGAAGGGCTTGAACAAGAGTTTCTGCAGATTCTGGACAAAATATTGTCCGATGTCGTCAAGAAGCTAGAATCCCAGAAGCGCAGGGAGGCTCTGGCGAAGGTCGCTCCTCCCAAGCCTCCTCAATCAGGCGATGAACCGCCTCTAGATTACGATATCCCTCCCGCTCCCCCGCTCTAGCAGCTTGAAAACCCAATAATTGTCCCCATCTATATAAACCTGTTCATGGCGCAATTTAGCCGCCTCAGCGATATACAAGCCGGGCTCTAAGCCTATATAATACTCGGCTCAGTTTTATTCATCCACTACCTGGCACCTGCCGGGGAGACGAGAATACATGGCCGACTTAATTGCACCACAATCCACCCTTAAAACATTAATCGCGAAGGGAAAGGAACAGGGCTATCTAACCTATTCCGAGGTCAACGACCACCTTCCGGAATCTATCTCTGACCCAGATCAGGTTGAAGATATTATCCAGATGATTAATGACATGGGCATCAAGGTGTTTGAAGCAGCACCCGATGCGGATGCGTTGTTGCTTACTGAAGAAAACGATTCTGGCGCTGACG
>CAJXQP010000179.1 GCA_913058275.1 uncultured Gammaproteobacteria bacterium
ACGAGATCAGCCTCGGTCTCGTGGGCTCGGAGATGTGTATAAGAGACAGCTTCTCTATGCATGGCGCGAACATCCCCTGGATGCGCTCGCCGAAATTATAGTGCTGGATCAATTTTCTCGGAATATGTTTCGCGATTCTGAGCGAGCATTCGCGACGGATACCTTAGCATTGGTATTGGCACAGGAAGCAATTCGGAAGAAATTCGATAAAGAATTAGATAATACTAAGAAGTCGTTTCTCTACATGCCTTTTATGCACAGCGAGTCGAAAGAGATACACGACATTGCGCTGTTCTTGTTCGACCAGCCCGGTCTAGAAGACAGTTATAACTTCGAATTAAAGCACAAGGTGATAATCGACCGCTTCGGTCGCTATCCACACCGCAATGAACTACTGGGGAGAGAATCGACAGCCGAAGAGCTGAAATTTCTTTCCCAGCCCGGCTCGTCATTCTGATATTCAACTAGCTATCTAGCAGGCAATACATCTTTCAATTTTTCTGCCATCCCCAGAATTGCCTCTTCAGTCGTCTGCCAATCCATACATGCATCAGTGACTGATACCCCATACTGCAATTCACTCAGATCTTTCGGAATAGATTGATTACCATGATTGATATTGCTTTCAAGCATGACTCCGATAATCGACTTATTGCCTTCAAGAATTTGATGGCTAATGTCTTTTAACACCAAAGGCTGCACGTCCGGATCTTTGCTCGAGTTCGCGTGACTACAGTCGATCATGATATTGCTACTCACGCCGCCATCAAGTAGTGCTTTCTCACACTGCGCAACATGTACCGTATCGTAGTTCGGGCCCTTTCCACCACCGCGTAAAACAACATGCCCATAGGGATTACCTTTAGTAGTTACAACTGACACCTGGCCTTCTGAATTAATACCGAGAAAGCGGTGTGGGCTGGAGACTGACTGCATCGCATTGACGGCTACAGTTAATCCACCATCGGTACCATTTTTGAACCCTACCGCGGAAGATAGCCCGGATGACATTTCGCGGTGCGTCTGTGATTCTGTTGTGCGCGCACCAATCGCAGACCAGGCGATAACGTCCTGCATGTACTGCGGTGAAATTGGATCGAGAGCTTCCGTAGAAGTCGGTAGTCCGAGCTCGACTATATCGAGTAGTAACTTCCTGCCTATACGCAGTCCATCTTCGATCTTGAACGTATCGTCGAGATAAGGATCGTTGATCAGTCCTTTCCAGCCAATCGCCGTTCGCGGCTTCTCGAAATAGACGCGCATCACTATATAGAGTGTGTCCTGTACTTTGTCAGCCAGCTCCTTAAGTCGCTTCGCGTAATCGATAGCGGCTTCGGTGTCATGAATCGAACAGGGACCAACAACAACAAATAGACGCGGGTCGGTTCTATCCAAGATTGAGAAGATGGTGTTACGTGCTAGCTGCACAGATTCTAGTGCTGCGCTTTCTAGAGGCAACTCAGATTTTAATTGCCCTGGGGTAATTAGGGCTTCATTGGAACCAATATTTAGGTTGTCAGTGATTACCGACATAGGGTTTCTCGTTTACTAAAAAAAAGGGTCGGCAATGATAACAAATATCAGTAAGCTAACAACCGCTAAATAGCTAAAAGTAAACAGATTTTTTGGAGAGAGGACGATTGTGCACATAAGCCAGAATTTTGATGCAGGCAATATTGAGGTTGTAAACTGCGCTGACGCCAGCGACATCCAATTGAAAATTCGCGCAGATATTCAGTCGGAATTTTACCAATGGTTTTATTTTCGGCTTAGTGGCGTGAAAGCCACGCCCTGTACAATACATATCCTAAACGCCGGCGGTGCCGCCTATCCTCCCGGCTTCGAGAACTATCAAGTTTGTTATTCTTATGATCGCCAAAATTGGCTGCGTCATCCAACCTCGCTTGAGGATGGCAAGATGACCATCGAATTTCAACCAGAATATGATGCAGTCTACTTTGCCTACTTCGCTCCCTACTCAATGGAACGTCACGCCGACCTAGTCGCGAGAAGCCTTCTTTCACCTCGTTGTTCGCATCAACTAGTTGGCAAGACACTGGATGGTCAGGATATAGACTTACTAAAATTCTCATCGGATGAGTCTGTACACCCAAAGAAAAACTGTTGGATTATCGCCAGACAACACCCGGGCGAGTCCATGGCCGAATGGTGGATGGAAGGCTGCATTGAACGCCTTCTTGATGAGTCCAATCCAGCTAGCAGCGAACTCCTGAGTCGGTGCGATGTGTATCTGGTTCCGAACATGAATCCAGATGGAAGCAGGCGCGGCCATCTGCGCACCAATGCCGCAGGCAGGAACTTGAACCGGGAATGGGCGAATCCAGAGGTCGATGCCAGTCCGGAAGTCTATTTCGTAAAGCAGGCGATCAACGAAATTGGCGCGGACTTCCTGCTCGATGTCCATGGCGACGAATCCTTGCCCTACTGTTTTATTGCTGGCACCGAGGGTCTTGCCGACTGGGATGCCGCCAAGCAGGCACGATTGGATTTCTATAAAAATAAGCTAGCTGTTTTGAACGCAGACTTTCAAACGAAAAGAGGTTATCCGGCAAAG
The DNA here is from genome assembly GCA_913058275.1 of uncultured Gammaproteobacteria bacterium. Taxonomy (GTDB): domain Bacteria; phylum Pseudomonadota; class Gammaproteobacteria; order Pseudomonadales; family Pseudohongiellaceae; genus UBA9145. The sequence continues at coordinate 2,576 of CAJXQP010000179.1, forward strand.
ACTCCCGGCACGGCCAATCTAACCATGAGCACCGCGCAAATTGCGGAAACACATGGCTGCCTTGCCATGACTTTAGAAATGCCCTTCAAGGATACGACTGCTACGCCGGATGAGACTTATGGATGGTCAGGTGAGCGTAGCAAAAAGCTCGCGCATTCCTGTTTAGACGCACTATCTAGTTATCTAGATTCTGGGCTCTCTAACTAACTCAAAAAGATGCCGGTTAGGATCGATATCGCCGTCGGAGGAGGAGTTATCTAGCGCATTGGTCCTTTTAGATCGGCTCGACTACTTTCTGCCTATGGCTTTCTTGAATTGCGGAAATGATTCCCGCTGCAGTGTAAATTTTGCAGTTTCAGCTGTAACTCTAAGCGGTAAATTAACGTCTAATGGTTCCATGAGGTCAACTGTCGCAAATGCAGGGGTTTAATTTGTCACTTTTGGTTACGAAAGTGTAGAATGCCGTCTACTTTCAAGACCGCCATTCGGAACCCTTGTTTATCAAGTGTTTATCGAACTCTTCGGGCATTTGAACATCACTATTTAGTACTTAGAAGGTAATAGATTATGGGAAAACCAGCGAAGTATATTGGAATTCTAGTATTGAGCTGCATGACCAGCTCACTCAGCTACGGCGACGATCTGCTGTCTATACTGCAGTTAGCTCTGAAAAATGATCCTACGCTGCGGCAGGCCGAAGCCAGCTATCGTGAGAATCGTGAAAGCGTGATTCAGAGCCGCTCTACACTGCTGCCCTCTATCGGTGTCGGTGGAGCTACCACTCGCCTAACAAGTGGTCCGTCCGACTCAATCTATACCAATGTCACCAACCCCGTTACGGGTGAAACAGCCCTGGCTCGTGTGGCTAACGACCACAGTTTCAGGCCGGGCATTAACAACCACGGTTGGGGAATGAACCTCACACAGAGCGTCTTGAATCTGGCTAACTGGTACAGTTTCCAGAGTGCAAAGGCGCGGGATAAGGCTGGCGCGGTAAATTTAGCTGCCCAAGAGCAAGACCTGATAATGCGTGTCGCCACTGCCTATTTTGACGTGCTACGCGCTATCGACATGCTAGACACCAATGTGCAGGAAGAGGAAGCCGCTCTGCGCTCGCTGGAGCAAACTAGGCAACGTGAAGAGGTTGGCCTGGTTGCCATTACCGACGTCTTCGACAGCCAAGCAGCCTATGATCTGGCGCGAAACACTACGTTTCTGCAGCAAGACCTACTGCAAGCTCGCTATGAAGCACTAGAAGCCATTACAGGTCAGGCGCACCCTTCTATCGATGTCCTGCGCGAAGACTTTCCCATAGTGCAGGTCGATGGCAGCCTAGATGAGTGGGAGAACGAGGCGGAGAACAGCAACCTCTTTATCGCGGCCGCTGAATACAACCTAGAAGCCTCGCGCAAGAACTTGAAGGCGAGAAAATCGGATCGTCTACCTACCATCGATTTTTCTGGTGGCTGGAACCACAACGTGACTGCTCCAATCGTCAGTCAGGGCATTCAAATTGGCGGCGGCGCCTTCGATCGCACTTCCATATCGCTGAACCTATCGATTCCTATCTACTCTGGAGGTGCAGTTCGCTCCAGAAGACGAGCCGCAGAATACAATGTGATCTCCGCTCAGGAATCTCTGAATCTTACGGAGCGTCAGCTCACTCAGAATATCCGCAATGCTTATCGCCGGGTAAACACAGACGTTCTAGTCATCGGACAGCGACAGCAGTCGATTACGTCTGCGCAGAGTGCGCTGGATGCAACGGAGCTCGGAGCCGAAGTTGGCACGCGGAATATCGTTGAGGTTTTACGCGCAAGAGAAAACCTCTATCGCGCGCTGCGTCAATATGCCGACGCTCGTTATAATTATGTCCTAGACACCTTGATCCTAAGGCAGGTTGCTGGAATATTGACCCCACAGGACATTATCGATCTGAACGAGTGGCTGCAGCTGTAGGGCATTCTTCTCCAAGTCCTCTAATGCAACTTCTGGCCAGGACAGTACTTATTTGACCAAATGCTGTACTGCTTTGGCCTGGCAGACCCTATCTCCCAGCTCCCTCACCTCTCCGCGATATCACTACCGCTAGGCAATCAGTTAGAATAGATTGCCAGTTCATTGAGGTGAATGTTTTGCAAAGTAAACTACCCAAAATCGGAACCACCATCTTCACAGTCATGTCGAAGATGGCGCAAGACTATGGTGCTATCAATCTATCCCAAGGCTTTCCAGATTTCGATTGCCCGGAGCGACTGAGGGAATTTGTCGTCCAACACCTGAATGATCGCAAGAATCAGTACCCACCGATGGCTGGTATTCCCTCCCTACGGCAGCAAATTACTAACAAGGTAAAGGGCTACTACGGCTGCGATACCGACCCCGAAACTGAAGTGACAGTCACCTCTGGCGCCACTGAAGCATTGTTCGATGCGGTTCAAGCTGTCGTAGCAGTGGGCGATGAGGTTATCGTTTTCGATCCCGCTTACGATTCTTATGAACCAGCGGTGCAGTTGGCAGGCGGCAAGACGATTCATGTTCCACTTACGCTTCCTGACTACGGCATAGACTGGGACCGCTTAGAGCAGGTTATAAATTCTAATACCCGGCTCATCATTATCAATTCACCGCACAACCCTTGCGGCAGCATATTGCACAAGGCCGACCACGATAAGTTCGCCGCGCTCATTCGTGACTATGACATTTTGATTCTCTCCGACGAAGTCTATGAGCACATGGTCTTTGATGGAATGAAGCACGAGAGCGTATTGGGGCATGAGGAATTGCGAGCGAAAAGTTTTGCCGTTTTTTCCTTTGGAAAAACTTATCACGCTACCGGCTGGAAGCTCGCCTACTGCGTTGCGCCAGAAGCATTAACGACAGAATTTCGTAAGATTCACCAGTATGTTACTTTTACTACTTCTAGCTTTGTTCAATATGCTATCGCAGACTTTATGGCGGAGTGCCCTGAGCATACGCGCGAGCTACCAGATTTCTATGAAGAGAAACGAGACTTGTTCTGCAAGCTTATCGCGCCATCTAGATTGAAATTCACCCCCTCTAAGGGCACCTACTTTCAACTAGTAGACTATAGTGCAGTAAGCGATAAGAGTGATGTGGAATTTGTCAACTATCTAACTCAAGAGATAGGTGTGGCCGCCATCCCATTAGCTCCGTTTTATGAATCGCCACCTGCAACAAAAATTATTCGTTTCTGCTTTTGCAAAGACGATAGCACCTTGCAACAGGCTGCCAAAATTCTCTGCGCGCTCTGAGTAAGAAATTCTGTATGACTGAAATAGATATCAAATTAATTGCAGCCGACATCAAGAAATGGGGCGTCGAGCTTGGTTTCCAACAAGTAAGCTTTACGGATATCGACCTAAGCAAGTACGAGCATCACTTGAAAGATTGGATAGATCGAAACTATCACGGTGCCATGTCCTACATGGCGGAAAATCACGACAAGCGTTGCCATCCTGAGCAGCTTGTGCCCGGCACGATCCGAGTCGTGTGCGTCCGCATGGACTATGCTTTGGATTCCAAAGATTCTCTGGAATCAATGGAGAACACAGGTAAAGCTTACGTCTCTCGCTATGCCAGAGGCCGTGACTATCACAAGCTGATTCGTAAGCGACTACAGAAATTGGCTAGGAGAATTCAAGATGTTGTCGGGCCATTTGGCTACCGCGCCTTCGTAGATAGTGCGCCAGTGCTTGAGCTGTCTCTTATACACATCTCCGAGCCCACGAGACCGAGGCTGATCTCGT
>CAJXQP010000180.1 GCA_913058275.1 uncultured Gammaproteobacteria bacterium
CTCTGTAAGTAAGCGGATAGGCGGCGTAGATGAATACATATACTCAATGGCTAAATCTTGACTTCGACCCGTTCGCACCTGACGCAACGAGTCGCGATTTTTATTGCAGTGGCCACCGTCAAAACTTACTTGATCAGATTGTTGAATTTTCTCTCTACAGCAACGCTATGATTGCCGTTACCGGGCCCTTGGGCGCGGGTAAGACTACCCTTTCTACAAACTTCTGTGATCGATTTGTTGATGAGGCTGTGTGTATAAAGGTGGCTGCTACTTTATTCATGAATCAGGACCAATTTCTAGAGACACTGCAGGATGCGCTAGAATTTAAGCCCGCGCATAGTTCGGATAGTGATTCCGGGGTAGAGCGGATCTGTCGCTATGTTGCAGAACTCGATTTGGAAGCGCGTTCGCTGATATTGATCATAGATGATGCTCACGAACTCAGTGCCGAAGTACTACAGTTGCTGACGAAGCTGTTAGAGAGTTGTGTAGATTCGAGCATTCATGCCTTGTTGTTTGGAGAAAATCAACTCGATAGCCTGCTGCAAAGCACGCTCACTATCGATGCCCAGGAGCGCCTTGCGGTTTTTCCTCTGGATGGGTTTGCCAGTGACGAGACCCAAGAATATATTCGCTTCAAGTTGGCGACAGCCAGGTTTACAAAAGAATTACCAATTGACGGCGGTATCATTGGTGCTATTCATAATTCATCTCGCGGCATGCCCGGTGGGATTAACAGCCTAGTAGCTGACGCTCTAAATGCAGCAGCGCCAGCCAACGAACTCGATGACTTTTTGGGTATAGCTCCCATCTTTAGCGGCGATACTAATGAGCAAGTTGATGAGCACGTAAGAATTGAAGCGCTAGAGGATTATGAACCTGGTGAGGAGGAAAATGCAGTAGTCAGTATTCAGCCTAAGTATTGGTTTGCTGCTGCCGCGTTGGTTGTGCTGCTCAGCGGTACTCTACTTTTTTGGGATACAGACCCGCGCGAGATAGAGTCGACACCTATCACTGTAGCGGTGACTCCAAGGACAACACAGCCTATCGAAGTAGAGCCGGCAACTGAATTGCCTTCTGCAGTTGAAGTGATCGTTGCTGAGGTGGAAGAATTACCGGTGGTCGAAGTCATTGATCTGGTTGAGTCAAATTTAGCAGTTGTAGCTATCGCCCAAGAGGTCGTTGTCACGGCAACAGCTGCTGCCGCAAACAATGGTTCTCAAATAGTTGCTACTGCTGAAGTGGCAGCGCCGATTTTAACGGCTGCTGTAGTAGAAGTTGAAGTAGTAGAGGTTCCGGTAGTCGAAGAAACGGCGGTTATAGCAACAGCATCACCATTTGTGGAGCGGCTACTTCAGGCATCCCCCGGGAATTATGCTGTACAACTTTTAGCATCGCGCTCGGAGGCGAATATCAGTGCATTTGTGCTGCAGTTGGGTGGTGATCATCCTGCGGGTTATTTTGAAACAAGCTACCAAGGCAAGCCCTGGTTCGTAGCCGTGCTCGCTGCCTTCGATGATAGGGATATGGCCACTCAAGCAATCTCCTCCCTTCCGGCTAAGCTGCGCGTCAATGAACCCTGGGTTCGATCTGTGGCTGGAATCCAAACTGACATCCTTCAGCTGCTAGATTCCAAGCTCGTGTCTTTAAAGTAGTGAGATCGCCAACTCTTTTTTGAATAGTGCGAAAGGCGCAGGAGCGGTCGGCTTGGTGCCTGGATTGTGAATAAATGCGGCTCGTGTAAAATTGTACCCTTTTTCAGGTTCGAGCAAAGCAAATGCTGTTTTCAATCCAGTGTCAGAATTGCTGATGTCCTTCCCTCGTTGAGCAAAGTGAGTAAGCTGTGACTTTAAAGAATGACCGATTATTGAAAGCGCTTTTAGGTGAGCCGGTAGATGTTACCCCTGTATGGATGATGCGCCAGGCAGGCCGCTATCTGCCGGAGTACCGTGCTACACGCAAACAGGCAGGTGATTTCCTAACAGTATGTAAAACGCCTGAGCTAGCATGTGAGGTCACCATGCAACCACTGAGGCGTTACCCCTTCGATGCTGCCATCTTATTCTCGGACATACTTACGATTCCCGATGCGCTTGGGCAGGGTTTGTATTTTTCCGAAGGTGAGGGGCCAAAATTTCATAAGGTGATTCGATCGGCGGCGGATGTCGAGCAGTTGCCAGATGTGGATATTGCGGACGAGTTGTCCTACGTGACAGATGCCGTGTCAGTAATTCGTAAAGAGTTGAATGGAGCGGTGCCGCTGATTGGATTTTCTGGCAGCCCTTGGACCTTGGCGACTTATATGATCGAGGGTGGAGGGAGTAAGGATTTTCGGCTCGCTAAGCAGTTTATGTATGACAACCCCGAAGCCATGCATTTGTTATTAGAGAAATTGGCAGACTCGGTTACCCACTACCTGAATGCGCAGATACGTGCCGGTGTGCAGGCCGTGCAAATATTCGATACGTGGGGTGGAATTCTAAGCGGCAACGCCTATCGTGAATTTTCCCTTAACTACATGACGAAGATCGTCAGCAAGCTGCAGAAGGAAAACGAGGGCCGACGCGTTCCCGTTATTTTGTTCACGAAGAACGGTGGGCAGTGGCTCGAATCGATTGCTGACTCAGGCTGCGATGCAATCGGTTTGGATTGGACGACAGAAATCGGCGATGCCCGAGCCAGAGTTGGAGATCGAGTTGCTCTGCAAGGCAATATGGATCCCTCTATTCTTTATGCATCTCCCGCGGTCATTCGTGAAGAAGTGGCAACCATTCTAAAGAGCTTCGGCTCTGGTGAGGGCCATGTATTCAATCTCGGTCATGGAATTACTCCGGAGGTAAATCCGGATCATGTCTCCCATTTCGTTGAAGCGGTCCATGAGCATTCTGAGCAATACCACCGATAGCAATTCAGTGGCGGTCAGCCTAGGCTCGAACCTGCCCTATTTGAATCGTTCACCGAGAGAGATCGTGCTCGCAGCGATTCAGAGTCTGCGAAGCATTAGCATCGAAGCTGAGGCCTCCTCTTTGTATCTCAGTGAGCCCATAGACTGTCCCTTAGGTACCGGCGATTTCATCAACGCAGCTATGATTCTGCGTTTAAGCTCGAAGATCTCCGCTAGCGAGCTTTTGGCCGTTTTACAGGGCATTGAGGCCGATTATGGTCGTGCGCGTAGCGCCGAGCAGAATCAGGCTCGCACTCTAGATATCGATATCATTTCTTATGGAAATCAAGTGCTTGAAAGTGCTCACTTGATATTGCCGCATCCCAGAGCCGCTCAAAGAAGGTTTGTATTAATGCCCCTGGTGGAGATTCATCCTGAAATGGTCCTTCCTGGGCAATCAGAAAATATCGCCCAGCTTCTAGATTTGTTGCCCCGCATCGAGAACGTGCATCTCCTCGCTTAGTTAGGAATAAATTACTGATATATAAGGTAATATTTTAGTAAGGCTAGTGGTTAGGACGTCGAGATCAGACCGGTATGTCACCGATTTCGCGCTACAAATCAATTCTCATCGCCCTGTTATGGTGCTAATATCTCAGAGTTGCTTGAGGAGTCATTTTAGTTGTGGCGAATGCTTGGGCTCCTTATCTATCAGTAAGGGTTTTGAGAAAAGATTGAGAGTAATGAAAATCAACCATCTACAGAATGCGCCGGCGATGACTTCGCTGCTACTCGGAATAGCCTTCATGGGCTCTCCCGCTATGGCTCAGGATGGCTATTCCTTTACCGATGAACCTGCAGATACCCATTCCGGTAGCTCCCTGTTTCGCATAGCTCCCAGCTCTATACTGAATGAACAGGCGCCATTTTTGAGCATTGCTAGAACTGTTGAGCAGAAAGACTTTCAAGGCGCAGTTGTAGACGATGCCTTAAACTTCAATCTGGGCATGCAGATTGAGCCTATTGCTGGATTGAGCGTTAGTGCAGATGCTTGGAAAATTCAGATCGATGAGGCGCCGGCGACCAATAACAATTGGCAGGGTGGCCTAACGAATCTCTACATAGATGATTCGGCAATCACTGAATTCAATATAGACAATCCTCTATTGGGGACCAATGTCGAATCGAACGGATTTGATCTGGGCGCCTCCTACATTTGGGATACGAATCGCTTCGGTCAATTTACTCTCAGCTCCACAACTACCTATGTTGAGGAATTCGAGAACACCGGAGCGCTCCTAGACTTCGCCACTTCTGACATCGCTGAAATAGATGAGCGGTTAATTAGCCCAGAGCTGCAGAGTAGTCTGATGCTCTCTTGGCAATTCGGAAATCACACGGCCAGCGCTATAACTAATTACTTCGATTCATTCAAAGATATTAGTGAACTGAACATGGACGAAATAAACGAGTTAGTCGATAACATTACTACCTTTGATTTTGAGTACGGCTACAGCGTGAAGACTGGTTTGCATGACCGTGCAATAATTTCGTTTGGTATTCGCAATATCTTCGATGAGAAGACTGCACAGATTCTAAATTCTACTACTCGCATTCTGGATCAGAATGGCCGAGTGGCTTATGGGTCTATTAAGTACCAGTTCTGAGTTCGATCTCCCTCCTTGTACATTTTTTCTTAACGTTGGACTAGCTTCTAGTCTGTCTGCTTAATTCTGGCTGTGTAGGATCCTTCTTATCTTGCCAAAAATGCCTTAGCCAAGTGCAAGGTTGGGAAGAGAGTTCTCCAAAATTTCTTGGCTAGGTTCAACTTGCCTAGAGAGTTCTTTCTATTTTTTTGAACAAAAAAAAACCCGAAAGATTTCGGGGTTAAGTCTGCTCTAAATAATAAGACCTCGGAATGTTCAGTGCCAACTCTGGCCACTGAGGAGAGTAATACCGTATGGGACTAATTATAGGCCTTTTTGTTTATGCGAGTGTGTTCTTAATCACAATTTGAGCTGCCAGTTGGTTCTTTTCTTGATTTTGGCTGTGTGCAAGGTGAGGAGAGAGTTCTACTAGAGAGTTCTGCGCGCGCGTGCAAGACACCATACGTCAATCCGGCAGTCCTGCTGCGCTCGCAGCATTCTCGAGATGGCCTGGGTTGTGGCCATGGTCGTCACCACATCATCGATTAGCGCGATGTGTGTCACGCCTACAAGGCTATCGGATTTACTCACGCCGAATGCCTTGCGTAAATTTGCCTTTCTGGCGGCGGCCGAACTCAATGAGGTCTGCGGCTGTGTATTTCGAGTTCTGCGGAGGGCGCAGTGGGCGATTGAGACTCCACAGTACTTAGCGAGGACATTGCCTATCTCACTGGCCTGATTAAATCCTCGTGAATCTAGCCGGTTTTTGTGCAAAGGAACGGGGACAAGCAGTTCAGGCTTGGCCTGGCCATTGTAGTAAGCATTGAACGTGCTAGCCAAGGCTCTCGATAGGGAATAGCCAATATCGAAGCGAGCTGAAAACTTAAAATCGGCAACCAGTTTATCGATTGGTGAAACATAGGGAAATGCACAGGTACAGGAATCGAAGCTCGGTGGAGAAAGTTGGCAACTAGTGCAGCAGGAATCCGTAACCAGTGTGCCGCTTAATTCTATGCCGCAGCGTCGGCAGCACTCGCCGAGTTTTGGTAGCTCCCATCCACACTCATGGCAGATGCTGTGGTCTGCATCTGCATTTTGCCCGCATACAATGCAGGTGGTTGGCAGGGCGCGGCGGATCGACCGATTTAGACCATGGAACATTAGAACTCTCTCTTCAGCTTCTGCCAGTACTCTCTTATCGATACTCTGAGCTACTAGCCTAAGTATAGATGAAGCTGCACGATTCCCTGAGTTTGCGCCTAACAGCACAGTACCTGTTATGGCTGGGATCCCCTATAATCACATCTCAATCGTAAAGTTTTGTTGGGGAACAAAGAAATGGCTACTTATAGAGCTCCTTTAAGAGATATCAGATTTCTCTTAAACAATGTATTCAATGTAGATCAGTTATTCGCCAGCATGCCGGACACGGCGGAGGTCACAGATGACCTGATCGCAGCCATTGTCGAAGAGGCAGGAAAGATAGCAGAAGGATTGCTCGCTCCCATCAATCAAAGTGGTGATGCCGAAGCCTGTCATTTTGACAACGGCACAGTCACTACGCCAGAGGGTTTTAAGGAAGCGTACAAGGCCTTTGCTGAAGGAGGTTGGTCAAGTCTAACTGGTGATGTGAATTACGGCGGTCAAGGCATGCCTAAGATGCTGTCTGCGGTAATTGAAGAAATGCTGTTTGCCGCCAATTCCTCTTTCGCTCTTTATACGATTCTCAATACAGGTGCGACTGTCTCTTATACACATCTCCGAGCCCACGAGACCGAGGCTG
>CAJXQP010000181.1 GCA_913058275.1 uncultured Gammaproteobacteria bacterium
TCCTTAAGCCGATGGCCGACTATCAGGATCGCATGCTGGTATTAACTGGTCTTAACGGCACTAACAGCAACGCCGGGGTGCATGCCAGTGCATCTACGCGCTTTTTAACAGGAACGATTCCGGCGCGTACCGAATCAGATCTGCAGGCCGCTGTTTCTGTTGACCAGCTCGTCGCTAAACAGCTTGGTCGGCAAACTCAACTTGGTTCACTGGAGCTGGCATTGGACCAGAGTGATGTATTCGGCTCGTGCGACATCGGTTTTAGCTGTCAATATACCAGTACCATTTCCTGGCGAGATGCCTACACACCGCTTCCTATGGAGACTAACCCCAGGGCCGTATTTGAGCGACTATTTGGCGATACCGGGACTACCAACCCGGCTGTGCGCTTAAAACGAATTCGCAAAGATCAAAGCCTATTAGATGCAGTATCAGAGCGCGTTTCAGAGCTTAACCGCCAAGTCGGTGCTGGCGATCGCGCCAAGCTGGATCAGTATTTGGATGCGGTGCGGGATGTGGAGAGAAGGATTAAAATGGCTGAGGCACAAAGCAATCGCGAGTTGCCACTGGTAGATCAACCTGCTGGCGTGCCGGACACTTACGAGGAGCATGCCAAACTGATGTTTGATATGCAGGTGCTTGCCTATCAAACAGATCTTACTCGTGTCATAACATTCATGATGGGGCGCGAGCTAACTGGTCGTACCTACGCCGAGATCGGCGTACCTGATTCTCATCACCCAACTTCCCATCATCGCGATGACCCTGCGCTGTACGAAAAAGTAACCAAGATTAACGAATTCCACACTAGTCTTTTCGCCTATTATCTCGACAAGCTTGACGCGACGTCCGATGGCAACGGTTCGCTGCTCGACCATATGTTAATGCTTTATGGCGCTGGTATGTCTGACAGTAATCGCCACGACAACACCGGCCTGCCTCTAGTGCTGCTTGGGGGTGGTTCCGGCTCTGTTAAGGGCGGAAGGCATCTTCGCTATGAGGAGGGTACACCTATTAGTAATCTGCACTTAACCATGCTCGACAAGATGGGTTTTCCTGTTGAAAAAATTGGTAGCAGCACGAACGCACTCAATCTGCTAAGTGATGTGTAGCGTGAGACCTATGATTATTAAGCATTCTAGTTCAGGGTTTTCAAGTCTGCCGATTGTGAGGTCAGTCATGGCAGCACTGGTTGCAACTATTTCATCAGTGGTAGCTTGGGCTGAGAACCCTCCGTTACTCGAAACAGCTAGATATCAAAATGCTGAGGCAGTAGAACTACTCTTAGCCTCAGGTGCGGATCCGGATACGCGTCAAAACGATGGTGCGACGGCACTGCATTGGGCGGCGTATCAAGAAGATGCCGACATGCTAGCCGCGCTAGTCCAAGCCGGAGCCAACGTCAATATCACCAACCGGCTAGGAGCCTCGCCGCTTTACCTAGCTGCGAAGAATGGCAATGCTGAATTAATTGAAAAATTGCTTAACGCTGGTGCAGATCCGAACCTTGCATTAAAAATTGGTGAAACACCTTTCATGACCGCTTCTCGAGCGGGCACTGTAGAAGGGGTGCGGCAGATGATTGCAGCCGGAGCAGACGTCAATGCCTATGAAAAATCTCGAGAGCAAACCGCGCTTATGTGGGCCGTGACTCAAGGCCATGTCGGTGTTGTTAGAGTGTTGGTCAATGCAGGTGCAAATTTAGAGGCTAGATCAAAAGTGCGCTCTCGGCTTATGTATGCTGAGAGTTCTAACGGTGCTGCGTTCGATCAAGGTGTAGTTGAGCAACTAGGTGGCTTTTCGCCTTTGCTCTTCGCGGCAGCGCAAGGCAATGTCGAAATAGGTCAATTACTCATAAGTGTCGGAGTGAACATTAATGGTACTGCTGCCAATGGAGCCAGCCCTTTAGTCGTTGCAACGCATAGCGGTCACCCGGATTTTGCACGCCTCTTGCTAGAAGCTGGCGCAGATCCCGATGCAATTGGTGCCGGCTACAACGCATTGCATGCAGCAGTATTGCGCGGAGACCTTGAAACAGTAGAAGAGCTCCTCGTAAATGGAGCCGATCCCGATGTCAGGCTCAAACGAGCCACTCCAGTACAAAGGGCAAGTGAAGATTGGGCTCTGAAGAGCCCTCTGATCAGCGCGACGCCATACTGGTTGGCCGCCTATTATCGCGAAGCAAAAATAATGCGCGTTCTCGAACAAGGTGGCGCAAATACTCTACTCACCAATGAAGAGGTTTTCAGGGAAAAAGGCAGAACCCGTGCCGATCGACTGAATCCACCAGTACCAAAAGCGGTGAGTGGGTTTGCTAGTGCGTTGCAGGCAGCAATACTAGGGGACAGTACCCGCAGTCGGTTCTACACTCAGGAAAACCCAGACCCAGTAGGCGAAGAGCGCTTAGCCCTCGAAGCAGTCATCGCAGCGGCTGAGCACGGTGTTAACTTAAATCACTCTGACTTTACCGAATCGACAGCGATCCATTACGCGGCAGCACGAAACTTACCCACTCTAGTTCGAGAATTAGCCGAACGAGGTGCTGACATTAATGCAATGAATGGCCGAGGCCAAACTCCGCTTGATATAGCCTTGGCTAGTGAAAAGAGTACCGATTTTTTTGACTTTGATGCTAGACCAAAACCCGGGCCCAAACCAAGCGAAGTGCTTATAGAATTTGGAGCCCTCATGTCTGACATTAATGGCGCCCCCTGATGTGCCTCGCTAGATGTTTTTCTCAACCCAGTTTGCTAGCTAGCCGAGTATTATTTTGCGTTAGGATCTGTGCTGTTTGAATTTGTGGTGCTGTCCTAATGGCCCCTAATTATCTGGCATCAAGCTCTAGTCAGTTTAAGTGGAGAACAGCATGACCCAGCGTAGAGAGTTTCTGAAATTTCTAGCAGCTAGCCCCTTGTTAACAAATTATTCTGCCTTCGCGCAGGAAGTAGAAGAAACTCTGGGTCAACGACTAACAGACCCGTCTGAAGTAATTAATGTTTTCGAAATGGAGGCGATAGCTCGGGAAAGAATCCCGCCAGCTCATTTAGGCTATCTGTCAACGGGAGTTGATAGTGATCTCACTTTAAGAGCAAACCGAGCCGGTTTCTCTCGCTTTCAAATAAAGCCCAGAAGACTTGTAGATGTCACCAAAATCGATACTTCGGTCAACGTTTTAGGCTCCGTCGCCAACTCTCCCATTTTTCTCTGCCCAGTTGGCAGCCAGGGTGCCTATCATGCCGATGCCGAATTGGGCACAGCTAGAGCGGCAGCGGCGAAAGGCCATCACATGGTGCTATCTACCACATCATCAACTGCAGTGGAACAGGTTGTCGAGGCCAGAGGCGCGGCTATCTGGCATCAATTGTATTCGACGAATCGTTGGGAATACACCGTTGCGTTGCTGCATCGCGCACAAGCCGCTGGTTGCACTTCTGTTTGTCTGACTATTGATTTGCCCGGTGGACGCAATACTGAAACTAGCGCAGTACTAGCACGCAAAGATACTCGCAATTGTGACTCCTGCCATGCAGGGCAGAGCAAGCCCATGTTCGACGGTTTGGATATGCGCGGGGTTGAACATACAGATGCAGCTATGACCTGGGCGGTCATAGCGAGGATGAAAGAAGTCACGGACATGAATGTAGTCATTAAGGGTATTGAAGCGGCTGAAGATGCAGCTCTCGCCGTGCGCTCTGGTGCAGATGCAATTTGGGTTTCTAATCACGGCGGTCGTGCCACCGAAACGGGTCGTGGCACTATCGAGTGTCTGCCAGAAATAGTAAGTGCGATAAATGGTCGGATACCGGTTATTGTTGACGGAGGTTTTCGCCGAGGCACCGATATTTATAAAGCGCTCGCAATGGGGGCGTCAGCTGTTGGCATAGGCCGTCCGTACTGCTTCGGCCTAGGTGCATTTGGGCAGGCTGGTGTTGAAAGAGTTTTAGACCTGCTAAACAGGGAGTTGCTTATCACAATGCGTGGGAGCGGCACGCCGACGATTGCCTCTATCGTGCCAGACTATGTGCAAGATATAGGTTACCGGGGCCTCGTGCCAGGCTAGGGCTTGAACTTTTCTAAAAATGTTAAGGCAGTTAGGGAATCATCCTAGCGACATTGCGTTGAACTGGAACTCTTAGTTCACCTGGATATGAAACGGAACGATGTCTAAAAGCTGTAGACAAAATGGTTTTCTATTTTTTGTCTATCAATGCATATTCCTTCGCTGAGTTTTGGCGCATTTAAGAGATCAATCCTTGTGGCAAGTAAATAGGTAGAGATGGGCTAAACATAAGATGGAGCTAATAGAATGATTACCATGCAACACAACTGTCATAAATACTTTTTAGAAACGGTAAGTTCGGCCGCGTTTTCCGCGCGGATAGCTGGGGGCCTACTTTTCTCTACTTCCTTGATGGCTTTAGCACAAAGTGGGAGCAGTGACGGTGAGTGGCCTAGTTATGCTGCTGATGCTGGTTCCACTAAGTACACGAGCCTCAGTCAAATCAATGCCGGCAACTTCGCTGAGCTTGATATTGCCTGGCGTTGGTCTTCCATCGATGCTGAATTGGACTTTGAAGCTTTGTTGGGCCCCGATGTAGATATTAGCTTCGGTCGGTTGCAGGCAACTCCACTGATGGTTGATGGTGTGATCTATATGCTAACCGCTTTGAACCAAGTTGCCGCATTGGATGCGGCCAGCGGAGAAATGTTGTGGTCACATAACCCAGAAGTATACATGTCCGGTAAGCCAATCAGCCCATTGGGTTTTCATCATCGAGGTGTCGCTTGGTGGGGTGATGGCGAAAAGTCGAGAATTTTAGTGACTACCAACGATGGGTACATTATCTCATTGGTTGCGGAAACTGGTGAAGTCGATCCTGCTTTTGGCGGCGGCCGCGTAGATATGACAGACGGTATTCCTAGAGCGGATCGGGATTCCCTCGACTATTCAGGTGCACAGCCAGTAGGTGCAGTGTCTCCTCCTATAGTAGTCGGAGATATATTAGTGGTTCAGCAAATCACTTCAAACCGACCCCACTATAAAGAGCGTCCTCCTACTTGGGTGCGAGGTTATAACATTCATTCCGGAGAAATGGCTTGGACCTTTCACACGATTCCACAGGGTGGCGAGTTCGGCGTTGAAACCTGGCAGGAAGAGTCGTGGCGTTATACCGGTAACGGAGGCGTTTGGACTCAGATGAGTGCCGATCTCGAATTGGGCTATGTCTATCTTCCAACTGAAGCAGCCACGAATGATTTTTATGGTGGACACCGACCAGGCGACAATTTGTTTACTCAAAGTGTTGTTGCCCTTGATGCCAGCACCGGTGAACGAGTTTGGCATTTCCAGATGATTCACCATGGTATCTGGGATTACGATACCCCAGCGGCACCGAACTTGATTGATATTAAAGTTGATGGAAGAGAAATTAGGGCCCTTGCTCAAGTTACTAAGCAGGGTTTTACTTATGTATTCGACCGGGCGACCGGGGTTCCAGTGTGGCCAATTATTGAGCGTGCAGTTCCTCAAGGATTAATTCCGGGGGAGCGAACATCACCTACTCAACCCTTTCCGACTAAGCCCCCGCCCTTCGTTGTGCAGGGCTTGACAGAAGATGACCTCATCGATTTCACCCCGCAGTTACGAGCCGAAGCTCTAGAAATCTTAGAGGATTACACTTACGGTCCTTTATTTACTCCAACCAGTTTACCTGACGACAATGGTCATCGAGGTACTATAATGGTTCCTGGTGCTGGTGGCGGAGCGAACTGGGAGGGTGCTGGTGTGGATCCAGACAACAATATTTTATTTGTTCCTGGATCTAACAATGCTTTCTTGCCATTCATGGGTTCGCTGCCAGAAGATGAATCAGATCTGCGGTATTACCGTTTGCAAAATCGAGGAGTCTTGGGTCCGCGACGCTTACCCCTATTGAAGCCGCCTTATTCCACTATTACTGCGTATGATATGAATCGTGGAGAGATTCTCTGGCAGGTAGCGAATGGCGATGGGATGTCTCAAGTTGAGAAAAATCCTGCCTTGGAAGGGATCGACTTACCCCCGCTAGGAGGCGGCGGCAGACATCCGGTGTTGGTGACATCTACACTCTTAGTACATGCTCAAAATACTAGTGAGGGGACAAAATTGATTGCGCGAAATAAATTGACTGGACAGGAAGTTGCGGCAATTAATCTTCCAGGCAATCCCAATGCAGCGCCGATGAGCTTCTCTGTTGATGGTAGGCAATATATCGCAGTGGCTGTTAGCGGACCTGTCTCTTATACACATCTCCGAGCCCACGAGACC
>CAJXQP010000182.1 GCA_913058275.1 uncultured Gammaproteobacteria bacterium
CTCTCTATTCGTCGGCAGCGTCAGATGTGTATAAGAGACAGGATCAGAAGTACTACTGACAGCTGCAGAGATACCCTGCCAACAGAGGAATGGCCCACCTTCACATTTGTCTGGAAGGTCGTTACGCCACAGAACCTCACCAGTGCTGGGCTTTAAGGCGTGGATGCCCGGGTGCGCTGCACCTACATTGTAGGGGTTATTAGTTGGCAGATCTGAAACGCCCACGAATAGCTTCTCGCCATTGGTGCTCATGCCGTAGTGGATGCCACCCATGGTACCGCCACTTCCCGCACGTTGCTCCCACACGAGAGCGCCACCATTTGCTGGATCGAGCGCGTACACCATCCCTGACTTCTGACCGACCCAAATCAATTCACGTCCGTTCTCATCCAGCGCCAGTATAGGGGAGGCTCCGATATCATAGTCGGGCCCATCCTCCTCGGGACAGTTTGGCGTTCCTCTGGAGCAGGCACCATTCCAAGCATCGTCCTTGGTAA
Source organism: uncultured Gammaproteobacteria bacterium (assembly GCA_913058275.1). Lineage (GTDB taxonomy): Bacteria > Pseudomonadota > Gammaproteobacteria > Pseudomonadales > Pseudohongiellaceae > UBA9145. The sequence goes on from CAJXQP010000182.1 coordinate 498, forward strand.
GTTGAGCTGCCCAGACAATCTCACCCGTCGCTATATCCATAGCCAATACGGCATCGCTATAACCATTTGCAGGTGATGAATAGTTCTCGCCAGTACCCGCATAAACCAGATTTCTTTCTGCATCGATTGTCGGGCTAGACCAAATAGGCGCGCCCGAGGGGCCGTACTGCTGTATGCCCGCCGTGCTCAAAATAGTTGGGCGTGGTTCGTCGGTCGTATAGGTCCGCCACAACTCCTCGCCGGTACTAATGCTTAACGCCACAAGCGCGCCACGAAACGAGCAGCAGGAGTAATTCACTCTAGCGGCAAGCAGAACCTCAAGCGAAGACACGGGCACAATGAGCGTGTCTTCATGAGCGATCACCGAACCGGTAATTGTCGCTTGAGGATGATCATGTACTTCTTTCTTCCAATTTAACTCGCCAGTCTGCGCATTCACCGAGTAAGCAGTGCCAGCAAAATCACCGAACAAGAGTGTTTCAGGCACGCCCTGCTCATCAGTGTCTACATAGATTGCTCCGCGCACTTCTGCGTCGGCGCTATAGGTCCACCAAGGACAGCCATTTGAATTATCCAGCGCATAGATAGTCCCTTCCTGACTACCGATGAAAGTGACTTCGGGAGTAACAACAGGCTGTGACCGCGATCGGGTTGCATCTGGAAACGCGAATGCCCATTTGAGTTTTAGCTGACTAACGTTGCTCTTATTGAGAATGTGTTCGTCATCCTGATGGCGAGTATTTCCACTCACGCCTCCCCATCCGTTCCAGCTTACAGGCTGACTTAATGATGTGGTTGAAGACAGGCTTGCTTGGCAGCTGAAACTAACTCTTTCCCTAGGTGATTCATCGAATCGCTCACCAGTAAGGAAGTAGGCAATGTTGCGTTTTTGTTCACGCGGTATAGCCATACCTGAAGTCGCCATGGAGCCGGATTCAAGCGCCTCGACTACTCGTCTTGGTGGGTACAGAGCAAACGCAGCTCGCCCTGGCGCTTCCAGCATGGCCCCTTCGTGGCATTCAGCACAAAATAATCGATATTGCGCCTCTCCGTCCGCCAATTCCGCTTCGTTCTGGGCATCCTGAGAAAACACCATCGAAGGAGCAAGAAAGAGCAAACTTGCTGTAGTACAAATTTTAAGTATTCGCTGTCGCATGACCTGCTCCATTGATTCTCTGATTCTCTGATTTTGGTTTTATTATACTTTCTAACGAAGCAGCTAGAGTTTAACATTATTAGCACTAAAATGAACTTAGCTTGGCCCCATCAACTGAGTAGGTGATATGGACTTAGATTCAGGAGGGAAAGTCGCAAGTGTGACGAGCGGCGGCAGCGTTGTAAGCAAGTATTTTTAGTTTTTCCTGCTCACTTACGCTGCTCTATTTATTAGTGACGATACAAGTCAAAGGCGATGACGCATCTATCTGTGTCTTCGCTAAAAGGAATAGTTCTGTGATACAAAGAAGAGGGAAAGAAAATAATATCACCTCTCTTCGGGCGATGAACTTTAAGAGGGTAGTTCTCATCTAGGATTGGTAAATCATGGCCTTGAAGACTCAACTCAATCGCGCCTTCATCTCCATCTACAGCATCAACAATTTTTAGGTATATAACACCACTTAGCCAACCTGACGGATGGTTATGTGATTCTTGGTGGCCATTTTTAATCAATCGAACAAACCAGCCTCTGAGATCAAACTCAGTAGGCCAGGAATTAATATACTCACAATCTTCAGATGAAAATTTTGAGTAATAGGAAGCTATTTCTTTTCGAAGTATTTTTCCCAATGCCTCGCAATTCTTGCCAGCATTGAAAATTGTCGATGCCGTTTGAAAACCGAATTTGGTAACTCCGTGTCTTGGCTCTCACAATGCAGTTACTTTCGTAGCCTCCAACATTATATCTTCAACAAAGCCACCGACATCGGAAACGTGTTCACTTAGGTTTCCTACTTGAAAGAAATCTAGGGGATTTTTACAAAACGGATATGGATCTTCGTGCTTCAGTTGATTGCTTACGAATGCACTAACACCTGCTACGCGAAGATTGATATCCCTTGATTCAGCTAGTTCGCGCAGTCTTTCTTGTAGCTCCGTATAACGACCTAGAATATAAAGACATTCAAGTGATTGCGCTTGCGAATTACACCAAAACAGAGGTTTAGATGGGTCAGGCTCAGCTACCACACAGTCGAAGTGTTTAATGGCCTCTTGATAATTCCCAATGTCTCTTAGAGCACCACCTATATTATTATGAGTTTGAGGAGAATAAGGCCCAATCTTTAGTGCGCTTTTGTAGCAGTCCAACGAAGCCGCAAGGTCACCCTTATCATGAAAAGCGTGCCCCAAATTGTTATAAGCATTCGCATAATCAGGCTTTATTTTGATAGCCTCTTTATAGCTATCAATAGCAGCGCCTAGATACCCTTTCTCCAGGAAAGTGCTGCCCAAATTGTTGTGCGCTTCGGCACACTCAGGACTGATTTTCAAAGCCTGCTGGTAACTCTCTATGGCAGCCTCTAGCTCTCCATTATGTTGCAAGGCAGCGCCTAAGTTGATTAAGGCGTCCGCATTACCAGGGTTATTGCTCACAGCTTGCTGGCAACAATCTATCGACGCCCTTAGGTCGCCCTTGTCTCGAAAGGCATGCCCCATCACGTAATAGACCTCAGTATAGTTCGGCTTAATCTTGACAGCTTGCTTGAAGCTATCTATAGCCGCATCTCGGTCTCCCCTCTGCTGCAGGCTAACACCCAAGTTGGTATGCGCCTCGGCTATCACGTCTATATCGTGGGGTGTTTCGAGATACCTTGATTTGGAGAGTAAAACAGTCCGATAGAACTGTTCGGCTTCGTGAAGATGTCCTTCTTTGTGCGCGGCCACGCCACGCTGCAGCGCTTGCACAGCTGTGAGATTCATCATATGGACTACCGTAACCAATTAATAAAAAATAAATTAATACTTCGTAGGTTACGCTAGGTATTTTAGATACCTGAAAACTAGATACTGCACGCAACCAATTAATAGAACTACATTATTAATACTACTTAGGCTTTGGTGAGAACTAGATGGGAATTCACCTCGGCTATACTGCTAGTTTTAAACAAAATAAATTTGATATAAAACTGAATTAGCGTCAGGAAGTATACTTACAGGAAAGGAAAAATAAAGAAACAAAGTGTTACATATGATCTCCGCACATTAAGAGCAATGCACAAATAAATTGATCTAAATCATGCTATAGAAATCCATAAATGGTAACCATTAATTAAAACAAATTGGCACTACCACTTGTCCCGCATACGACGCAGACCAACGAAAGTTGATTGATCATCTAACGCTTCTATATCGGTATCCAAGCTCGCAGCAATCCCCGATCGTACTTGCATTTGATCAAGGCGAAAAAAGACGTTGATTTCTCGCTCCATTGAGATCGTGCTGACATAGCTTTCAGCGCTTAGTCCTGCTTTAAACTGCGCACACAATGATTGAGCTGATTGATTGTCAGGTTCTCGATCGAGTGTGAACTGCAAGTTATTTTCGATGTAGTCATGCCCAGGAAAAACTCGCACCTCATCTGCCAGTGGATAGAATTGTTTGACGAATGTTTCGTACATGATCTCGGGCGCGCCACCCAAGTCGCAGCGCCCTATTCCAGCATTGAACAATGTATCTCCACAAAATAGAGCGGGCTGCTCTGACTCGGCGCCAGGGGAATACAAACATATATGGCTCATCGTATGACCCGGGGTATCCATCACCTCCAGACTAAGCTCGCCACATTTCAATGTATCGCCGGCTTGTAAGCCTCTATCCACGTTCGGTATGCACTGCATAGCATCGATATGAGAAACCAACTGCGCACCAGTTGCCGCGATGACCGGGCCGTTGCCACCGATATGATCGTGGTGGTGATGGGTGTTAGCGACAGTCTTGATGCTCCATCCCAATTCTTTGACAACTTGCAAGCATAGAGCATGATCCAAAGGGTCAATAGCAATTGCCTCAAGAGTCTCTTCGCAGGCAAGCAAATACATGTAGTTGCTCAAGGCATTTCGAATGGGTATTTGTCTGATCAGCATGATCTTTCCTATCGTGATGGATATTGACCAAACTATCTTACATCAAAATTTGCAGGGCTAGCGAAATTTGACACATAAATCCGACAGCAAAGGCGAGCGTTCGAACCCAGGGAACGCCGAGTGAATACGTCACAAAATGGACAATCCGGGCATAGAAATAGATTGCACTGGCAAGAGCTGTAGTTTCATTATTCGCACCAGCAGCTTGAGCCACAAAAATTAGCAAGCCGAAAACAACCAAGTTTTCTATAGCATTGGAGTGAGCCTGTTTCATTCGTGCAGCCCAAGGTGCCAGAGGCTTTGGATTCTCTGAATAGCCAACGGCATTTATCAAACCCCTCACAACAATCGTGTTAAGGATATAGGGCATCCACATCAGGGCAGTAAAGACAGTTACCCATGTTAGGTAATTAAGTTCAGGAGTAATCATAGTTTTTCCTAAGTTATGTCGGTTAAAATTCTTCAGCTAACGACCAATAACGCCAGTGACTGCTCATGCAGGGGCCGTGAATATCCAACTCAGCACGCCGACAACTAACATCAAGGTGACTGCGATTCCGGCGATCTTACCTTTGCTCAATGTGTAGCCTCCATGACAGATGTGTACTCTCTGACAAAAGGTAATACTTCATCCACGATCGATTGAAGGCTTGGGGCTATCTTAAACGTTGAGTTTTGAAGCAAAGTAGTCGCAGCTCTAGCATTTACCTTAGGATGCAAAAAGTCGATCTCTTGCCCATGGTGAAGAATAAGAGTAGCAGGCACCTCAAGAGACATTAGCTGCTCATCTGTCATTCCAAGAGTTGTTTTTGCATGAAAAGACGCTAGGAACTCTCCAGTCATCTTCATTGTGGCCAAAAAGTCGTCTATGTTTTGTTCCATAAAAATCTTTTGCAGTTCTGGGCTATTCCGCTCCATATACCCCTTCCACAATGGCGTCTGAGCAACCGCCTCCATCGAGGTCAAACTATCATCTCTCAAATAGCTCAAAAAATATTCCTCCGAAAGGCGCTGCGCTGCTATAGGCCCACCAGTGAGTGGGGCAATGATGAGCGCATCCACTTGTTCCGGGTATCGTTCCGCTAAAACCATATTTGAACGGGAGCCAGAGGACATACCATAGAATATTGCGGAATCAATATCTAATCGTTGCAGCAGCACGTGCAGATCCTCTGCTTCCTCACCGGAAAGTGGTTCGGCATTAGCAAAAGAAACTTCCGATCGCCCTAAGTTACGACGGTCCATAATAATGACCTTTAGATCACTGGATGCAGCAGCAAGATTTTTGGCGAACGCTCCAAAACCTTCGATGTCCCCCATCCCTCCTGGAGTTACAATCAATGGAATCGATCCATTTGGGTTATAGATCTCAACGTTTAAGGTCATGTCGCGGTCCGGCCTAAGATCTACTCTAAGATTCTCTGTTGGAACGCTGTCTGCGCCTGGTGCAGGAGTCGCCTTAAACAAAACTTCGATCCAAATATTATTGGCAGCACCCTTAAACAAGGTCGCATCAGGATTATAATTAGGATCAGTGTTAACCCTTGATTCCTGAGCAACCAGCACATTTGAGGCGCATAGGAATGCAGCGAGAGTAGTTATTAATGCACGGTAGTGAAGCTTACTTGTACGCATTGTCTTTCCTCTGTCTCTTATACACATCTGACGCTGCCGACGAATAGAGAGGTGTAGATC
>CAJXQP010000183.1 GCA_913058275.1 uncultured Gammaproteobacteria bacterium
CTCGGAGATGTGTATAAGAGACAGTAGCCACACCGCGCAGGTGCATGTGAGGCTGCCAGCTATCAAGACGAACCGGATGATCAAAGGAGTGAAACCCTTGAGTCATCAACTTGCCGTGGGGGGGGATGAGGTAATCATCGGACTCACCGTTCTTACTAAGATAATAGTTATCTACATCTTGAAAATAGGCTGTTTCTTCGTCGAAGTTATCTTCTTCATCGTAGTACCAGATACCAACTGTTACCTGATCGTCGGCTACTGCATTGCCATCGGGGTAGTAATGAATGCTCCATTCAACCATAGAATTTGCGGGTGCTACTCTACAAGCTCCTTTTGGAATTTTTTCACCGAGCTTGCCCATAGCAAATTCGGATAGAAGACTGTTCCATTCCCATTCACCGTCTTCGTCTAGAGTCAGGAGTGTGGTCACGCCATGGTGTGTTGATCCGCTCGCGGCTGCCGACGGTATTGTCTCTACTGCTTTAATGCAGCGGTTTTCGGCAATTCCAGTAGGTACCCTAGGCTCCCACCAGTAATCCTGACCGCTCGCTGGAACGTCCCATTTCTCGGACTTGATGATGTGGTCAGGAGGGCCTAACTCTTTTGCAAAGTGAAATTCACCAGGGACCGGGAATTCCTTAACTGGCGGTAATTCTTCGAGGTTACCAATGGGAGATCCCGCATCAACCCAAGCAACGATAGTATTAATGTCCTCATCAGACATTCGCCAGTCATTTTTCAGCTCTTGAATTCCGATATCGTGGTCGTACTGATAGGGCGGCATTTCTCGCTCTGCGACTTTCAGGCGAATAAGCGGAGCCCATGGCCGAACTTCATCATAGTTGGTGAAGGACATTGGACCGATACCACCAGGTTGGTGACAGATTTGGCAGTTGTCTTGAATGATTCTCGACACCTGGTTTGAATAGGTGATCTCTTCCTCAGCTGATACTGCTAACGCAGGCCACAGTGAGAGTGTCGTTAAGATCCAAATCGCGCGATTTCTAATCATGATTGTCCCCTTACCTTTACCTAAATAGGGTGTACTAAAGTCGCTAAGCATAAAAGTTCCAATTGAAATACGGTGAATTCGATACCAGTGGTTTTTGACGGTATCAAGTATCAACCGAGTATGACAGTGCGATGAGCGACAGCCATGCGAAAGGTCAACCTCTGTGTGAAACCAATGAACGCCGTTTCAAACCACTTTACAACCAAGTTTATTCGTTTGTATAAAATACTATTTATGGATGCCGAAGGCAATGGCTTTCTGGGCCTTTTGGTCAGATGAAGTATTTCTGCCGGCCGCCCTCCTCACTTGTAGACCGCCTCACAATGCTCAAATATTGGCCAAAAAAAAGCAGGGACCATTTTTGGTGGTCCCTGCGTCGATCTTCTTTGATCATGCGATTCAACGCACAGAAAGTACTAGAAGCTCATTGCTGCGCGAGCGTAGAAATACCGACCCTGCCAGTCAAGGTTGTTTTGAAAACCGTATAAGTTACCGCAGCAAACGAAGCTAGTTTCCGTTTTTCCTACATCGGGATATTCATCAAACAGGTTCCTGGCGCCACCTGACAACCTAACTGTATCGTTGAGTTGGAATTGTAGCTCAAGATCGGTGTACAAGACGCCACCGAATTCCTGAAACAATTTGCCTCCAGTGGTGGCTTTTTCGTAGTCGCCATAATAGCTAAGCCGACCGATCACCGACAGACGATCCAGCTCGTGGCGAGCGGTGAACACGCCACGGAATTCTGGCCGCAGATTCCCAAAATCTGCCTGCTCCTCGGCCGTCAAAAAAGTGCTGACCTGACTGACTGAGCTGTCAAAATCGTTCTTTGTGTAATTCATAGCAAGGCTCAGATTAGTCACGCCATTGTTACCCCAATCAATAGGCGATGTTGCTACAACATCCACACCTTCGGTGGTGGTATCAAAAGCATTACCAAAATAGTTCACCTGACCGAACTGTTCCGCATTGGCTACCCCAGCCGCCACAAGTGCTAGATATCTGTCATACGCCCCACCCGCGCCTGAATCTGTAGACACGGAATTTGCGTCTTCGTTAATAAACACGCGGTCTGCAATATCTATGCTGTAGAAATCAACCGTCAAGTTGACGTTGGCAATATCCGCGGTAAAACCAAGCGTGATGTTGTTTGCCTTTTCAGGTTTGAGCGGCTGGGCACCCACAGCTCTTGCAACTGCAGAATCAGCCGGGAAAAGTCCACGGAGTTGTGGAACACCATTTGGCAATCGCACAGAGATATTAGTCGTACCTTGCTGACCTGGGCTCGGAGCACGCAATGAGGTGCCGAGCGAGCCGCGAATAGCAAAATTATCAGTCACATCCAGTATAGCTGCCAGTTTCCAAGTTACTTCCGAACCAAAATCATCATAGTCCTCGGCACGTACTGCGCCCTGTACGAACAGGGTGTCAGTCACATCTTGGCTGAGGTCTGCATAAAGCGATGTCGCTTGTCGTCCATAGCTTTTCGAAAACTCGGGCGGAAAACCAGGGAAGCCGTTTGCGCCTACTTGCCCTACGTAATAAACCGGATCGGAGCTATTGGCGCAATTCAGCGTGGAGCCGTTGGTAATCACAGCCGCACCCGCGGCAGTGGCAGTATCGCCATTACAGAAACCATGAGGATCTGCGACTCCGTATGTACCTGCCTGGTGAGAATCTGGCTCGCCTCCCAAAATACTATACTCTTCATCCAAAAAGCTGGCTCCGAAGGCGAGCACAGTGCCGGAATCAAATTCGTAGGTGAAGTCTGCCTGATACTGGGTTTCTTCGTTAACCAGATTACCCAAATGGAATTGAGTGGGAGATTCAACTCCCATCGAGGCGTTCAGCGTATTGAACAGATTGTATTCGATTTCGCTTTCTCCTGTTCGGAAACTAAAATCATAAGTCAGACCGTTATCCAATTCACCCCGCCACCCAGCAACCAGTGATTGATCATCCACATCGCCGAACAATTGAGGTGTAAAGCCGGCAGGAAAAAGCGCCCTCGGGCTATATGTAGATCCATCAGCCAAACGAGATTCTTTAAAGAGACCGATGACAGGACGACGGTGAAAAAAGTTAGCATTGGACTCGCTTTCAGACCAATTACCAAAAGCATACAGTTCGCTGCTGGCGTTCACTTCATAGCCCGCATTGAAAAATAGGCGCAGAGATTCAGAGGCTGGCTGACCCCAGGGTTGGGAATAGCGACCTGTGTCGCCGAAGGTAGGATCGCCACTCTCATAAGCCGTTCTGAATACCGCAGTCTCTTCGTATGCGGACGATGAATTATTTCTTGCATTAAAAGCTGGGTATTTTGGATCGTTTCGATTCGCGCACCACCAAGACTCACAATACTCTTTCGCCCGTATAGTCGACTCCACATCGGTATATTCACCTGAAATGCTTAGGAATCCGTTATCACCAAGCGGTAGCCCTATATTTCCCTGTACATTGACTGACTGGCCATCTCCCTCACCATACTCGCCCATGTCAACAGTAATAGAACCGCCTTCTCTGTTTTCCTTGAGTATAAAGTTGATTACACCGGCGATGGCATCGGAACCATACTGGGCCGCCGCTCCATCGCGTAAAACTTCTATGCTGCCGAGAGCAATTGATGGGATTGTCGCCATGTCCGCGGCTTGGGCACCTGCGCCGTCCAAGTCCACGAGAGCGGAGCGATGACGCCGCTTCGAGTTGACCAACACCAGGGTCTTGTCACTCTGCAGGCCTCGCAACGTCGCCGGACGAATGTAAGCTCCGCCAGAAAAATTTGTTTTGGAAACGTTAAAGGAAGGTACTAGCGTCTGGAGGATGTCATTAGTATCCGTTAATGAAATCTGGCTTATGTCTTCTGCACTGAAGACATCAATGGGCACTGGCGAATCTGACACAGTGCGTTCTCGGCCACGACTACCAGTGACAACGATTTGTTCGACTTCGTCCGCGCTCTGTTGTGCCATTGCCATGGGCACGAATCCTGCGGGAGCCAATAAAGCCAACGCTATCGCCGGCGATAGAACCCTGCTTATTTTATTTTGTCTAAACATCTGCTTTCCCTTGAAAGTGATTTATCTTGACCGCTCCGACTACTAGCGATGGCCTAATTTTGCACGGGATGAACATTGCCTTAGCAAATACACGGAATAAAAGACCGTATCAACCTTGCATGATTCACAATTTATACAGTTGAATACATACTTGCAAGACTTTTATACAAATGAATATCTATTTCCTAAATATCTATTTGGGGAAGTGACTAGCCAACTTCGATCTTCGCTGGCGGGTTTGATGACTACCTGCCTTATCGTCAGTAAAGACAGCTTCGTGTTAGTAAGTAGACGCCATAAAACACTTGTGTTTATACCGCATTCATTATATTTTATACAATTGTATATATGTCTGCGCGCCGGCTACCGCTCCTTTATTTGACTGTGGATTTCAATCAGAGCCTAGGCCATACCGAGCACTTACAGCTAGACAAAAGACTGGAATCGCCCGAGCACTCTGAGCCTGCTGCTCTTCGTGCTCCTCGTCATAAGCACCCTTTCGGGAGCGTTGCTCGACGCCAATGAATAATTGAATTTTTCGGAGTCCGCGAGAACGGACGCAGTTAATAACAAAAAAAAGAGGTTAGACATGTCTAATACCAGTGCCAACTCCTACTGGAAAGCCAATATAAAATTAGTTCTTTCGCTGCTGAGCGTCTGGTTTTTGATTTCCTTTGTTTGTGGAATCCTGCTCGTAGATGTCTTGGACAATATTCGCCTCAAAGGTTTTAAACTCGGCTTCTGGATCGCCCAGCAAGGCTCTATCCTGACTTTCATCGCTCTCATCCTTATTTACATACGCGCAATGGACAAGCTGGATAGTCAATACAAGCAAGCTTCCAGGAACGATGCACAGAATACCGAGGGAGAAATATAATGAGCGTTCAGATGTGGACTTATGTGTTTGTATTCCTGTCCTTTGGCCTCTACATAGGCATTGCTATCTGGTCGCGCGCCGGATCCACCAAAGAATTTTACGTGGCAGGAGGTGGTGTTCACCCTGTTGCGAACGGCATGGCCACAGCCGCCGACTGGATGTCAGCCGCTTCTTTCATCAGCATGACTGGACTGATTTCTTTCCTCGGCCGGGATGGCACATTTTACTTAATGGGCTGGACCGGGGGCTATGTACTGCTCGCACTACTGCTCGCACCTTATCTACGCAAATTTGGCAAGTTCACCGTCCCCGACTTTATCGGTGATCGTTACTACTCCCAGAGCGCAAGGCTGGTGGCTGTATTCTGCGCCATCGTCATTTCGTTTATTTATGTGTGTGGGCAGATGCAGGGCGCAGGCATCGTGTTCTCTCGATTTCTCGAAGTAGACGTTACCACCGGCGTGATCATCGGTATGGCGATTGTTTTCTTTTATGCCGTGCTCGGTGGCATGAAGGGAATCACTTATACCCAGGTCGCTCAATACTGTGTACTCATCTTTGCTTTCATGGTCCCTGCCATCTTTATCTCCATCATGATGACCGGACAGGTAATACCCCAAATTGGCTTCGGCTCGGAATTAGTAGACGGTAGTGGTTATTTACTCGATCGACTCGACGGCCTCAGCCAAGAACTGGGCTTTGCTACTTACACCGAAGGACAGCGCAGCACGCAAGACGTCTTTTTTATAACCGCCGCCCTTATGTTCGGAACGGCTGGTCTGCCCCACGTTATCATTCGCTTTTTTACCGTACCGAACGTACGCGATGCACGCAGATCGGCTGGGTATGCCATGATTTTTATCGCAATACTGTATACCACAGCACCGACTGTAGCGGCGTTTGCTCGAACCAATCTAATCAATTCCGTTAGCAATGCAGAATATAGCGCTATGCCAGACTGGTTTGGCAAATGGGAAACTACCAAGCTGATCAGCTTCGATGACAAAAACAATGACGGCAAAATTCAATACCTCGGCGACCTAGAACGTAACGAGCTAACGGTAAGTGCAGACATTATGGTGATGGCCAACCCAGAAATTGCCGGCCTGCCAAACTGGGTAGTCGCGCTGGTTACCGCCGGAGCCCTGGCTGCCGCCCTGTCCACAGCGGCCGGGTTATTACTGGTAATCTCGACTTCGGTGGCACACGACATGCTCAAGCGCACCTTCATGCCCTCGATTACCGAGAAGCAGGAATTGTTGTCTGCACGACTATCTATCTTCTGTCTCTTATACACATCTCCGAGCCCACGAGACCGAGGCTGA
>CAJXQP010000184.1 GCA_913058275.1 uncultured Gammaproteobacteria bacterium
ACGAGATCAGCCTCGGTCTCGTGGGCTCGGAGATGTGTATAAGAGACAGCTGGAGTATCAATCGCGATCTGTGAGCAGATCGGAGATCCTGCCACAAGCAAGGGCCCCGTAGAGAGACAAGTGGTTAGAATTATCACGCCGGGAACGGTTAGCGATGAGGCCCTGCTCGACGAACATCGCGACAATTGCCTGCTAGCCATCAGCGCGACAGCTAACCCTGCTAGCACGCAAAAAACCTACGGCATCGCCTTCATGAATATAAGCAGTGGCAGGTTTGTGCTTAGTGAGTTGCAAGGGCTCGATGCGCTGACTTCGGAGATAGGCCGCATTCAACCGGCCGAGATTCTCCTGCAAGAAGAATTAACCGAGGTCGAGGCAGCTCTCAACCACCCGGCGAAACGTCGGCGGCCGATATGGGAGTTCGAGATTGAAAACGCGAACCGAGTCCTCACAGAACATTTCAATACACACGACCTCTCCGCTTTCGATTGTCAGGATCTTAGTGCTGCTTTGCAGGCCGCCGGCTGCCTCATTCAATACGCTAGAGAAACTCAGAAATCCGATCTGCCACATATTCAAGGCATACAGGTAGAGCGCCAAGAAGATAGCGTCATCTTAGATGCAGCGAGTCGCCGCAATCTCGAATTAGATATCAATCTAGCCGGAGGTAAAGACAACACGCTACTTTCGGTCATCGACCGCACGGCAACTACGATGGGCAGCCGGCTACTCTCCCGCTGGATCAACAGACCGCTTCGCGATCGAATACAGCTGCAGCTACGGCAACAGGCTGTCGCCACATTGAAGACCGACTTCCATTTCGAGGCACTGTTTGAAGTGTTAAAGACCATCGGTGACCTAGAACGTATCATCGCTAGACTGGGATTACGCTCGGCGCGGCCGCGCGATCTCGCAAAGCTACGCGATGCCCTTTGCCAGCTACCTGAACTACAAGCACAGCTAGCCACAATGACATCGACCTACGTTGTCGAACTAGCGAAGCGCATCGGGGAATATCCGCAGCACAGTGAACTATTAACTCGCGCCGTGAAAGAAAACCCGCCCGTCGTTATTCGCGAGGGAGGCGTGATCGCCGAAGGCTACGATGCCGAGCTCGATGAACTGCGTAATCTGAGCAGCAACGCAGGACAATATCTGGTCGATCTCGAGCTGCGAGAAAAAGAACGCGCTGGCATAAGTACACTCAAGGTTGGTTACAACCGCGTGCACGGCTACTACATCGAAATTAGTAAGGGCCAGGCCAACACCGAACTGCCTGCTGAATACGTGCGCCGTCAAACACTAAAAAACGCCGAGCGTTTCATCACACCCGAATTGAAAGAATTCGAAGACAAAGTGCTAAGCGCACGCAGCAAATCATTGAGTCGTGAGAAAGCCCTCTATGATGCACTGCTAGAAGAACTCGCCACTGAGCTTACTCGACTAATCGCCAGCGCCGAGGCGCTTGCCGAGCTAGATGTGCTCAACTGCTTCGCCGAACTCGCGGTAAACCTTGAGTACTGTGAACCCGAGTTAAGCGATGAGCCCGGAATAACTATAGAGGGCGGCAGACACCCTGTCGTGGAGAAGGTTACTAGCGACACATTCGTTGCCAACGATCTCTGTCTAAACCTCACCCAGAAGATGCTAATTATTACCGGACCGAATATGGGTGGCAAGTCTACGTATATGCGACAGACTGCCCTAATCGTGCTGCTCGCCTTATGCGGCAGCCATGTACCGGCGGCAACGGTAAAGATCGGCCCCATCGATAGAATCTTCACGCGCATCGGCTCATCCGACGATCTCGCCGGCGGTCGCTCTACTTTCATGGTGGAAATGACCGAAACAGCGAATATCCTGCACAACGCTACAAAAGATAGCTTGGTTCTTATGGATGAGATCGGTAGAGGTACTAGCACCTTTGACGGATTGTCTCTGGCATGGGCTGCCTCGGTCTATATCGCAGAACAAGTGAAAGCCTACACCCTGTTTGCCACACACTATTTCGAGCTTACCATTCTGCCTGAGACTTTCGAGACGATCGTTAACGTGCACCTAGATGCTATTGAGCATGACAATGGCATTGTATTCCTGCATGCCGTCAAAGCGGGCCCTGCCAATCAGAGTTATGGCCTACAGGTAGCCCAGTTAGCAGGTATACCGCGCGCGGTCATCGAGAAAGCACGTGAAAAATTGCAACAATTGGAGAATGAGACCCCGGCGCAGCCATCTGCCACGCCGGCCGGCACTGCAAGCTCCTCACTCTCCCCTTCTGCGCCCTTAGGTGCCCTCGACTCGCCGTTTCAAAGTGAGATGTTCGCTACTGCGCCGCATCCCGCAGTGGATTTTCTACAGAGGCTGGAGGTTGATGACATCACAGCTAAAGAAGCACTGAAAATCCTCTATGAGCTAAAACAGAAAGCAGAAAGCAGATAGTTAAATGTAGGGCCTAAATAAAAAACTCCGGCAATAAATCCTCCAGCACAATGGAAAACTGCCGGAAAAAACTGATAGAATGCACGCCGCGAAGCCGTGCCACTGCCCGCTAAAAGGCGGCTCAAGGGTTACTAGGCTCAGCGATGGGCCAGATTGGCGCAATTGAAAAGATTAGCCAGTATTACCAGAATCAAAGGTTTGGAGATAACATGACATTCATAGTAGGTGATAACTGTATTCGCTGTAAGCACACTGACTGTGTTGAAGTATGCCCGGTAGACTGCTTCTACGAAGGACCTAACTTTCTGGTAATTCACCCCGACGAGTGCATCGATTGTGCGCTATGCGAGCCAGAGTGTCCGGTTGACGCAATTTACGCGGAAGACGAACTGCCCGAAGATCAACAAGGGTTTCTTGCCTTGAATGCCGAGCTGGCGGAAGCATGGCCAAACATCACTGAGAAGAAAGATGCTCTGCCTGATGCTGAGCAATGGACGGACAAGAAACAAAAGCTGCAACTCCTAGAGCGCTAGTCGCCGACTGGCACTGGCTACTTTCGAGTCCCAAGAGAGTAAACAAAAACGCAGACATCAGTCTGCGTTTTTGTTTCTTTGCCATTAACTTATAAAACCTATTTGAAGGCAGCTATTTCGGCGGTAATAATCTCGACGGGTCCACCGAATCCCCGGCCTCACGAATCTCAAAGTGCAACATCGCAACGCCAGAAGAATTTTCGCCCACCTCAGCGATCTTCTCTCCCGCGCGCACTCGACTTCCCACGTTCACCAGCATGCGGCTATTGTGCGCATAGGCACTGAGGTAGCGATCGCTGTGGCGAACGATGATCAAATCTCCAGAACCTTGAATGCCGCTACCAGAATAGACCACATCGCCGTCGCCGGCGGCTAGTACCGCATCGCCGACATTGCCGCTTATATCCAGGCCCTTGCTGAGCCCAGATTGAAAGCCTCTAAGCAATCGCCCCTGATGCGGCCATTGCCAGCCTATAGCGCGCGGCGTGCTGGTAACCGGCTGACGCAATACCGAACCGGATGTGCCGCCTCCTGCACTGGCCCGCGCCACCGAATTATTACCGACGGCCGTGCCTAGGTTCGCTGTTGATACCGCACTGCCACCACTTACTATGTTGTTCAGATCGAGATTGATGTCCTGATCGACAAATATTGTATAAGGAGGATCCAAGCCATTGGCGATAGCAAGGCTGCGAAAATCAAGATCGTATTGAAAAGCAATTGAGAACAGCGTATCCCCAGAACGCACAAGATGCGTCGTCGGCCCAGCCCTATTGACAGTAAAGCTGCCTTGGTTAGAACTGCTTTGCCTAGAACCGCCCTGTATAGAATCGCTGGAGCCACCCCGATCAGAAGCAGAACCACCCCTCACAACCCGAGACCCACCACCCAAACCCGAGTTCGAAGAAATCACCTCCGGCAATGCCCCATTCCCACCACTACTTGACGACACCGTAACCGGCCTAGAATTCTCAACGCGCAAACTGCTCTGCGGCGTAGAACTATCGACAATTATCGGCGCAGAAATACGCCGCTGTTCACTCTGCTCCGAAATCGGCGCCTGATATCCTCCGCCACAGGAAACCAACAGCAAGCAGCAGCTGAAGCTAAAGAGAACATAGAATTGTCGGTACAGGGAATTCATACTAGTTAGCGCTTTCCGATGGCTTCGTGGAAAATACCATTTGCAGCAATACAACAACCGCAACACCGAACACAAGACACACTAGTGCTGGCAAGAGCATCGTGTAGCCTCCTTCTGAGTCCTGCCAAGGCCACAGTGCAGATACCGAACCCAGTAACATCCCTGTAATGAATCCATAGCTCAATTGGTGATGATCACGCAGCAACCAGGACAATACCCGCGAGAACGCGAGCAGGCCGACGCCACAGCCAAGCATGAAGACCACGATATAATGCAGATCAAAACCAAGCAATGCACCCAGAATAAATTCATAGACGCCTAGCAACAATAGAATGAAGGCACCGGATAAACCGGGCAATATCATCGCGCTGATCGCTATAGCGCCACTAAAAAAAACATAGATCAGCGACAGCTCTGCAGAACGCGGGCTTATAAAACCTATCGACACTGCCAGCAGCAACCCCAGAACCAACGCGAGGATGTTCTGCCAAGCGCCAAGCGAAAATTCATTCCGTAGCAAGGCGCTTGATGCTAAAACCATGCCGATAAAAAACGCCATTAGCGGAACAAAATAATTCTCTAAAAGGAATAGCACTGTATTCGCCGAGATCAACAACCCACTCAGAATTCCCAGGGCGAGAATAAGCAAGAACGTCCCGTTGATGTACTCCCAGAATGCCTTGAATTGACCAGTAAAAAAAAGTCCACACGCGCGCAGATCTACAGCACGAATAGAAAACACGAGCTGATCATAAATTTTCGTAATGACTGCAATAGTACCACCGGAAATACCGGGAACAGAATCACCGAGGCCCATCGCGACGCCCTTCAGGAACAGCTTCAATTGCCCGCGACGGGTCTGGATTGAGCCGGTGGTTTTATGCGTCTGTGCGCTTGAATTGTAGGACATGGTCAAGCCATTGATGAATAGTTTTGAATGCTGAAATTCTTAGTGATGTAGTTGACCAACTAACAGTGGGACGAAACGCACAGCTTCCAGTACTTCGGCCGTGAAGTCTTTGCCGTGGCGTGTGATCAGTTGTAATTCCTGCTGATCTTCGCCGCCTACGGGTATAACCAAACGCCCACCGTCTTTTAGCTGCTCAAACAACTCGCGCGGAACCTGCTGCGGAGCAGCTGTAGTAATGATGGCATCATAAGGGCCATTATTCGTCCAACCCGCGCTGCCATCTCCGTGCCGGTAATTAATATTGCGCAGCTTAAGCAACTTAAGGTTTTTCTTAGCGCGATCCAGCAGCGGCTTGATGCGCTCAACGGTAGAAACAGTCTTCGCCAACTGCGCCATCACGGCGGTCTGATATCCGCACCCAGTTCCAATTTCCAACACCGAGTCTAGCGGGCCACTCTTCAACAGAGCCTCGGTCATCTTAGCGACAACATAGGGCTGCGAAATTGTTTGGTTGTGACCAATAGGCAAAGCCACATCCTCATAGGCTCGGTGGGAGAGCGCCTCGTCAAGAAATATGTGGCGTGGCGTGGAGCGGATAACATCCAACACCTCCATGCTGCTGATTCCCTGGTCGATCAATCTACCCAGTAGTCGCTCTCGTGTGCGCTGAGACGTCATCCCAATGCCGCTTAGATTTGGTTTACCGCTTCCACTGCTACTCAAGGCAAATATCCTTTGTAATATGTTTTTATCAACTGGCGATTTTCCGGCCAGGCTCTCGAGTCACGCAGAGTTCTCTGAGCAGACTCGTGGCGTAGGCTCCCTTCCCCAGAGAAAAATCCAGCAGCAAGTCGCTAGCCCCACCTGCGTGTTCGCTTTGTTGCCATTCCCACTTAAGGTCGATGGGTCGAAAGCGCAGCGGTCGGCGTGCTGTCTTCAGACCAAAATGACGCAAACCTGCCAGCAGCGTAGTAAATTCTTTACACACTGCCTCTTCAATATCGGCAGCTTCGCCGCAGCTTACATATTTATCTTTAGGATCAGTCTCACCAGGCAGGGGGCCGGTGATATGAATATCAAAATCTTCTACCCTTTGCTGCAGAATCGCATCCCACTCAACCCCTGTCGCTAGCGCGAATGAACGGTCCGTCCCGGCCAAATTCAACACCTGTCTCTTATACACATCTCCGAGCCCACGAGACCGAGGCTGACCTCGTAT
>CAJXQP010000185.1 GCA_913058275.1 uncultured Gammaproteobacteria bacterium
ATAAATTTAACAATCTCCTCAGAACCGGACAGGGCTGCATGCAGTCCTTGCATTACCTGCAGATAAGGCCCATCACTGAAATAGAAAGTTTGTCTCTCCACTTTAGATAACCACGCCAGTCTTTAAACTAATTGCCATTTTTAATTAGCCAAGATAATGGATATTAATGACCAAGAATGGCTATGCTCTTTTTTAGAATTGTAAATAAACCACCAAAACTGTACTCAAAAAGACTTAAGACTGAGACTCCTCAGCAGTTTCGTTTTCCTCTAGCTGATCCTTGAGTTTCTTCTCATTATCCAGCCCGTATTCTATATTTGATAGAATGCCTCTGAGTATATTCATCTCCATCACATCGATCCTGATGCGACTAAACAAGCGGCGCATCCTTGGCATGAGCTGCCGCGGATTCTCCGGATCATGAAACTTAATGGCCGTCATCACTCTCTCTAGATGAACATAGAAGTGTTCAACTTGCTCGCCGTTTGCCTTCTCTTGATCCCAGAGCTCATCCTCTGCAACGGCAGGTCTCTCATCCAAGGCTAAGGCTGCCTTGCGCACTTCATAACAAACTACCATCACCGCCGCCGACAAATTTAAGGAACTATAGTTCGGGTCTGCCGGTATTTGAACATGAAAATGACACAGTTGAAGTTCCTCGTTGTTCAGTCCAGCATCTTCCCGGCCAAATACTAACGCGACTTTGTTCGCTGCCGCCTCTGCCACTGTCTTCTGCCCACACTGCTCCGGCGAAACCATTGGCCAGGGAATGTTACGCGATCGTGCGCTTGCCCCGATCACCAACCCACAATCCTCGACAGCCTCTTGCAGGCTTGAGACGACACGAGCATTGTCTAGAATATCGACGGCGGAAACTGCCCGACCTACGGCCACGCCGCTAGGAAAGTCCTCAGGTTGAACCAGCGTCAACTTACTAAGGCCCATATTTTTCATCGCGCGCGCGGTGGCTCCGATATTACCCGGATGAGAGGTATTCACTAGAATTACGGAGACCTGATTGAAATCAAACATTTTGCTGTCGTTACTCGTAAACAAGGAGCCGCGAATTATAGCAGGATAGATCCCGTGTCGCGGGCTAACAGCGGGTAAATTCATACCAGATGCGCACCTTACACGCCCTAAATCGTAATAGTTTCCTTCTGCTTTCTTTTGTTTGCTATCATTGTCCCGAATATCGGTGGCTGTAGCGCTTCTCAATCGCGGAAGTAATTCCCCAAGAGCCCTCCTACAGCCCCACAGCAAATGGGCTCGATCATCTCGATACATGCCCAAAATTGTTTCCTAACTGGCTAGAGCCCGTTAGCACGCTCAGGAAGTCAGCAATGCATCCCTTGTTAAATATCGCGCTTCAAGCCGCCAGAGATGCGGCCGAGGCAATAGCACATAGCAGCGACCGCCTCGATAGAATTAAGATCATCAATCACGACCCTGCTCATTTCCTCACGTCGATGGATTTAGAAGCCGAAAAAACAATCTTCTACCATTTAGAAAAGGCCTACCCCGAGCACAGTTTTCACTCCCGAGCCTCTGGCCTCAAACAGGGCGAGAACAAAGATACTGTTTGGCTTATCGACCCACTTTTAGGCAATAGAAATTTCGCTACCGGCTATACGCAGTTCGGCGTATCACTAGCCTGTCAAATTGACGGCGTGGTTCAGCATGCAATCCTAGTCTGCCCTCTTCTACGCGAGGAGTTCATCGCAACAAGGGGTAAAGGCGCTAGACTTAACTCGCATCGTATCCGCGTAGGCACGCGAACAGAGATGTCAGGAAGTCTTATCGGCCTCAACCCCGACGGCATACCACAAGATGTCGCCTTGGGACTACAAGCAGAAATCATGACTGCGGGTGCCAGCCCTAGGATCTCCGGCTGCACGGCTTTAGATATAGTGCAAACTGCTGCAGACCGCATGCAAGGTGGCTGTGCCGCGAACGAAAACATGCTTAGCTTAGCCGCCGCCAAGCTAATCTTACAAGAAGCGGGTGGACTACTAGGCAGCGAAAGCGGAAACCCTAATCTGACTGATGCGAAGGAAGTATTTTTCGGCAATCCGAAGGTCTACAAGCAATTGAGCATGCTACGCAAAGGCCTTGATGCCTAGGCTTTGCAACTTTCTGTGTCAGCCGGAGCATGTTTTCAAAAGTAAGGTATATTAATCAGCACCAGTTTTGATTTAGCGTTTTCCACTAGGCTATAAATTAACTATGTCTTCGACTAGCAATAAGCACAGCTTCAACCTGTCAGAAGGCTCCATTCAAAAATCCCTCATCCGCATGACAACTCCGATGATCATCGGCATGCTCATGCTATTTACGTTTAGCCTAGTAGACACATTATTTATCAGCTTCCTTGGCACCGAAGCACTAACTGCAATTAGCTTTACCTTTCCGGTCACCTTTACCATCATGAGCCTCGCTATAGGCCTTGGCATCGGCGCCTCAGCTGTCGTCGGCAAGTATCTAGGCCGCTCTGAATACGAGAAGGCTAAAGAAGCCTCCACCGTAATTAACTACATCTCCTTGCTACTCGCCACCATTGTTGTGGCTATCTGCTGGTTCTTCATGGACAGCATATTTAACTTGATGGGTGCTCGGGCATCTCTAATGCCGGCAATCAGAGAGTACATGGCCGTCTGGTTTCCAGGCAGCATCATGGTCGTCTGCATCATGACGGGCAATAGCATATTGCGAGCCTGTGGCGACACGAAGACACCCAGTATATTGATGGCTGGCGCAGGCCTAATCAACGCCGTCCTCGACCCCATTTTCATATTCGGCCTCGGCCCCATACCCGCAATGGGCATTTCCGGCGCGGCCTGGGCAACAGTTATTGCGTGGGGAGTCGGCTATTTCTATTTGATGTATATCCTCGTCATTCAAAAAGAACTGGTGAGCGGCTCGCTGCCCAGTCGGCCGGTCATGCTTTCCTCCGGGCGCGAGATGCTGCGCATTGGTGTCCCAGCCGCAGGAGCAAATATGATGACACCTTTGGCTGCTGGGATAATGACGGCTATCGCCGCGAGTTTCGGTGACGAGGCAGTTGCCGCCTTTGGCGTAGGAGCCCGGCTCGAACCCATGGCCACGCTGATCGTTTTAGCGATGTCCTCTTCTCTACCTCCGCTCATCAGTCAGAATTTCGGCGCAGGTAAGATCGATCGGGTTGAGGAAGCCTATCGACTCTCGATCAAATTTATTCTCGGGTGGCAGATGCTGGTCTACATGGTGCTTGCGCTTGGTGCAGGCGTGATCGCCTCGACATTCTCCGACGACCCCGAAGTTATTGAGACTATAAAACTATTTCTTTGGATTTTGCCGCTGGCCTACGGCATGCAGGGCGTCATTATTTTGACCAACTCATCATTGAATGCACTACATCGACCGATGTCCGCCTTGTATCTAAGCTCGGCACGCTTCTTTGTGTTCTACGTGCCACTCGCCTATGTGGGAAGTCAGTGGTTTGGGTTAGCAGGGTTCTTCGGAGGCGCTCTCTGCGGGAATTTCTTGATGGCGGCTATATCATGGCGCTCATTCAATAAGGCAATTTCCCAAGAGCGAGCGACTCACGCGAATTGTGCTGAGAGTACTGCCGAGAATATGGCCTAGCTCGCCTAAAGCTGGAACTGAGAACAGACCAGCCTGCACCTTCAACTCTTTTGACTCACTTCAATCGCTTAACTTGGCGTGCCTAGCTGCGAAACAAGTTTTTCACACCGTCCAGTAACGAGGCAGCGGCAGGCGGAGGCACTGGAGCATACGCCTCAGTTTTAGCTTCAGGGGCTGCTTCAACGAAGCTGAAACTCTTGTCCTCAACTGTCGCAGTAGCTGTCTCACCACCTGGCCCATCCTCGTAGCTAAGTCGGTTGTTAGCCTGCTGAAAAGCCAACATCTCCATACAAAGGTCGTTGTAGTCTTCCTGCGTGAGCAACTCCGGTTGCTCTTTCATATTCATAATAAACTGCTGGTCGTTTGCAGCTGAAAGATAGTGTAGCTCTCTCTTCGACGATAGCAGTAAGCCCTCTTCCTTCGCGATATTGTAAAGTGGCGTGCCACGCAGAGGAATATAAGGGAAGAAGAAGAAATGCTCCGGCGCGATAGTTTTGTTTAACTCAAGGGTCTTTCGCATGTTTTCAGCAGTTTCTAGCGGCGCGCCTACAATATTAAACGTAAGTCGATTGATACCCGCCTTCTTACAGTTAGCGGCGGCCTCGATAACCTGCTTATTCGTCATCTTGCGACCCAGCATCTTCGCTCTAAACTCTTCATCACCACTCTCTATGCCAAACCAGATGGTGTGGCAGCCTGCATCGGCTGCTGTCTTACAGAATGCCTCGCTCATCACCTCTACACGTGAGTTTATCGAGAAAGGAAGACCAATCTGTTCACCATACAGCGGGAAGAACGCTCTAACGAATTTTAGATTAGAGAGGAACAACTCATCCCAAAATTCGAAATAACCCACACCGTACTTATCTCGCAGACGTATAAGCTCATCTACCATGTCTTGCGGGTCATACTTTCTAAGAAATGTTTTCTTCGTTTTCCAACCCTCTAAGATCGGCGTGTTGCAGCAATAGGTGCAACGGTAGGGGCAGCCTCGCCCGGTCATAACCGGTAGGACAAGCACTCCCTTTGGTCCGAAAATTGAAGAATTTACATCTTCAAAGCCATTCTCCTTTTCAAAGACATCGTAGTCAGGAAAAGGTAGCGAGGCCAAGTCGCCGATCTGATGCGCTTCTGTTTCATAAACAGAACCGTCGATTAATTTTTCCCACATGCCATCGGCGGGGCCGTGCTTCGTTCCTTGCAAATGCTGCACCAGGTTACCGATGGCGTGTTCGCCGTCTCCTACGCAAATGTAGTCGACACTCGGACTCTCTATTGTTTGCTCTTGCGACAGCATCGCCTGATAGCCACCAATCACCAGTGGCAGGTCCGGCATTAATTTTTTGATTTCTGCGAAATAAGGCTCCATCGGATACCAGTGCGGGCTCATGATCGAGAAAGCGATAACATCTGCATTCAGATTCTCAATCATGCGCGCATAGTTTTCAGGGGAATATTTTTCCGCATCACGCAGAATCAGTACCGGCTCGAGCATCACTTCCACGTTCGGGAATTCGCGCTTTAAATAAGCTGACATGCTCGCGATAGGCATTGCTATTTCATTGCCATCTGGGGAATAGAAGGAGAAAGCCAGTCGCAACGTTTTTTTCTTAACGCTGCCAAACCAGCGCGACTTATCCTGTGGATACACCGGCCGCTCATTGCCAACCGCTATAACATCTACCTTGGAATTCATAGCTTAATCCTGAGTACTCATTTCGAAATGCCGACACACAAAAATAGTAAGACTTAGCTTACCGACTAAAACAAACAGCTTTCATTCATTTGCTATCGACTGAATAGCGCGAAAGTATACCAGCATCCAGCATAATAATCATGAGATGCGCAGCACACAAGACCCTGAATAATATGTGGTTACAGGGGGTTTGTCTTGGCCGCTGTTTCCAGTGCCCAAAGAATGCTTTATGCTTTACATAGTATTCGACTAGCCCCATGAGACGGGGCTATCAATAGCAATCTACCGATTCGGAAACGCTCACGCTATGGATGCATTAGACGCCCTACACCGCAGAAGTTCCGTCCCCAGGCTTGGCGACCCACTTCCCTCACCTCAAATGCTTGAGAACATCTACAAAGCGGCATTCAGCGCGGCAGACCATGCTGTGCTTAGGCCCTGGCGATTTTTGGTCGTAAAGGGAGATTCGCGACAAAAGCTCGGCGAACTCTTCGCCAAGGCCGGGATATCAAAAAATTCATCTCTTGATACAGTGGCGATAGAGAAACTACGCTGTAAGCCGCTACGCGCGCCACTCGTCATAGTTTGTGTATCCAGTTTCAACCCTCATCCCAAGGTTCCTGAGATCGAGCAAGATTTGTCTGCAGGCGCCGCTACTCAGAATATGCTGCTCGCCGCTTTTGCCCAAGGCTTAGGCGCGATGTGGAGAACCGGCTCCTTGGCCTATGACCCGATCGTTAAAAACGGCCTCGGGCTGAGCACTGAGGAAAAAATCATTGGGTTTCTTTACATCGGAACGATCGATGGCGGCACTAAAAAATTGTGTGAAGCCGATGTTCAGTCCTATTTTCAAGAATGGTAGGTAAATAGCTGTCTCTTATACACATCTGACGCTGCCGACGAATAGAGAGGTGTA
>CAJXQP010000186.1 GCA_913058275.1 uncultured Gammaproteobacteria bacterium
TTAAGTGAGCCCTAAACTGTAGCAATCAAACTCTGACACTATTAACATCCTCTTTTTTACCGAATGTTTCGATGACATCGGGCAAACCTGCTATTAGTTGTGCAAATCGAGCGTCAACGGCAGCCAAACTGTCCATGTCATAATTCAGCCCGTGCAGGGATAGCTAGAAGAACTATCGATTGATTCGTGACCTGAAGGAAGTGTAACTATAAGACTTGACCCAAGGTCACTACCAAGGGCGATAAGTGAGTATATATACTAGTTAAAATAGTAGCACCGCTAAACTACCTGTGCCGAACTATTTCTAGCATCGCCACACCTAGTACCAAAACCGAAGGCCAAGCACCCAATGGGTTTCCATCCGGCTTGAACTTAATGGCAGCAGATCTGCTGTCTCACCAAATTTTTTGACGCGCTCAACGCCCAAGTAAGGGGCGAACTGTCTATCAAACTCATAACGCAAACGAGCACCAGCCTTGATAGTGGACAGGCCTGATCCACGACCTAACTCGATATCTTTTTGACTAAAAGCCTTTATGTCGATGCGTGGCTGTAGCGTCAATCGCTGGGTCAGCAATAATTCGTACTCGACCTCTAGGTCAAAGGCTGTGCGGCCGTTGTTACCAAGATGTAGGGCTGCATCTACTTCAAACCAGTACGGAGCAAGACCTTTAAATCCAATCGCTACCCAGTCTCTGTCCGCGCTTTCTCCAAAAGAATGATGTAACCCTGCACGTATATCCCAAAATGGCGAGACTGCGCGTGAGTATAGAAGATCTATCTCACCTTCCTCCACTTCACCTTCAACTGTCTCGATCTGAGCCTGCAGCAATAACCGGCGGTAACTGTTACCAAGCCAAGCAAAGCCCTCCAATTCGGCACCCTCGCCATCCTCATGATCGACAAATTCGAACCGATCCATCCATACCCCAACGAAGGTAGTCTCATCTGCCAAAACAACCTGGCGCTGCGCTGGCAGGGAGTAAGGCCCCGTTGCGCGCTCATACCCGCCAGAATATGCATGTGGATCACGCAGCGAATCAGCTTCCATCTCAGTAATAGCAGAATGATCCATTGCATCATGGTTCATCTCCTCGTGATTCATCTCCTCATGATTCATCTCCTCATGATTCATCTCCTCATGATTCATCTCCTCATGATTCATAGCATCGTGACCACTATCCTGAGCTACTACTTCTCCGTTCAGGCTGAGTGCTAGCACAGCTACTAGTCCCAGCGTCGTTATTGACTTGTTCATACAACCACCACTTCGCGAAACATCCCCGCGTCCATATGGAATAACAAGTGACAGTGCCAGACCCAACGCCCCAGAGCGTCTGCAGTCACGCTAAAACTAACCCGCTGCGCCGGCTGCACAGGCACAGTGTGTCGACGGACAAGGAAATTTCCGTTTCCATCCTCAATATCACTCCACATCCCATGCAGATGCATGGGATGAGTCATCATCGTGTCGTTGTGAAGATGAACCCGCAGCCGTTCACCGTGACGAAAGTGAATCGGCGTAGAATTACCGTACTCCAAGCCATCTATTGACCAACTATAGCGCTCCATATTGCCGGTCAGATGTAGCTCGATTTCCCGTTCGGGCTCGCGATTGTCAAATGGACCATCTAGCGATCTCAAGTCGGCAAGCGTAAGCACACGATGCGCAGTGTTACGAAGACCTACTCCCGGGTCATCTAGATTGGTGCGGGGGAAATCCACGCGCATGTCGGTACTGGGACCGAACTCCGAAGTGGCGTGCCTGCCTCTAACCGGATTGTCCATGGCCATTGGCATGCCGCCATGATCCATCCCAGCCATATCATGCCCACCACCTGACATATTTCCCATCATGTCCGTCATCGAAAGCCACTGCGCCTCTCTGCGCTGTGGTACGGGAGCAGACAGACTAGGTCTCGTTGCAAGAGTGCCGCGAGCAAAACCAGTTCGATCCATCGTTTCCGCAAAGAATGTGTAGGCATCTTCAGTAGGCGTGACAACAACGTCAAAGGTTTCGCCCGCACCAAGCCGAAACTCATCGACCGTAACCGGTTCCACGTTCATGCCATCGACTTGAACTACTGTCATGGCCAAATCTGGAATACGCACATCGAAAAAAGTGTTTCCCGCCGCATTAATAATACGCAAGCGCACACGTTGGCCTTTTGCAAATAGACTTGTGTCATTGCCCGCAGGCGTAACACCGTTGACCAAATAAGTCAGCGTTTGAGCAGAGAGGTCAGCCAAATCAGTCGGTTTCATGCGCATAACATTGAACATGTCACGCTTGCTCATCGCGGCGCCCAGACCTCGCTCGGCGATATCGCGAGCTAGCGCGGGCAAGGTCGGCTGATTGAAGTTGTATAGGTGCCCCATAGTTTTCAACTTCTGAAACACGTACATCGGATCTTCGTCCGTCCATTCAGACAACATGATCACGTGATCCTGCTCAGCTTGAATTTTCTCACCTGAAGCCGGCTCAATGATAATGGCGCCGTACATGCCAGTCATTTCCTGAAACGCAGAATGGGAGTGATACCAGTAGGTACCACTCTGCTGCACTTTAAATCGGTATTGAAAAGTTTCACCTGGCGCAATGCCCGGGAAACTAATACCGGGAACTCCGTCCATCTCAAAGGGCAGGATCATGCCATGCCAGTGAAGCGAGGTTTGCCGATTGAGGCGATTAGTCACATTAATCGTAACTTCTTCCCCTTCTTTCCAGCGCAGTGTCGGCGCCGGAATCGACCCGTTGATAGCGGTTGCTCTACGCACACTGCCGGTGAAGTTGACCATGGTCTCATCAATAGACAAGTTGAATGTCTTGCCCCGGAGTTCCTCCGGTCTGCGCGCCGTACTCATCGCTGGATTACCGTAGACATAAGCGCTACTTGCTAATCCGGCGCTCAATAGTCCGCCCCCGGCCAGGCCTTGGACGAAACGGCGTCGCGACTTCATCAAGGATGAGGAAGTGAAACTCGATTGATAGAGAGAAGGTTGTTTACCCTTCATAAACTGCTCCTGCTGATTTCATTTACGCGCAGCTGCGCGAATACTTAAACGATTCGATAAAGACAGTGAGGATTGGGAGCAGTCAACTAAACCAAACTCGCACAGGCGACAGCCAAGTACGGCAATTAGATTACAATGACTAGGGAACTAGAGAAAATAATGCCCGCCAATCCGCTACGCGAATATTGGGGGTCGATACAGTAGATAGGCGCGACTAAAAGTGTTGCCAGTGATAGTTCTATTGAATTTTCGATCACGCTCAAAGGCGCTACTCGAGGAAGGAGTTATTGCGGTGTTGGAGCAGTGATTACTGCAATTCATGCAGTAGTCGTCGCAGTCTTTGGAGCCATGGTCATGGGCATCCATCATTGATTGCTTCGCAGGCGAAGCCATCATGGCTTCGTGGTCATGGCCTGCCATATGCATCTCAGCCATTGCCATCTCATCAGCCCCAACTCCAGAAGATGACTCAGCCATCCACGCAGATGCACCCGCGTTCACTGGCGTGAGCATAAGGAGAGCTAAGACTGTGACTATGTATCGCTTAATCATTGGATTGATATGCAGAGTTTTCTGTGAATTTCAGAACACAATTAAATAGCTTTGATCTACTCTAAAGTCAAGCACATAAGCCTACTACGCTAACCTATAGACCGGCAAGGCGTAAAAACTAATCGCACGAGTACAGTTGTTGAGATTCCATAGCACATTTCTTGTAAGGCCCTGCTTTCGTGGCTTTAAATTACTGATATCTAATAGAAATAGATGGCGACTCGGCTTTATTCATAACTCGATTTCCGCCTCTTCAATCGCCTCCACCAATTCTTTTACGAGCTCAACGACAAGCTCCGGTTGATCTAACTGAATGAGGTGCCCACTGTTTTCGGCGACAACTATTTTTCCTCTACTGGAAAGTGTAGATAGTTCATACTGTTGACTAGCCCACTCCTTCTCAATCGTCCCTCTTTGCTTTTCGGATAACTCTAGGGTACTAAAACGGTTTTCATAACCGTGCGTAACTACGATCAAAGGAATATCCCCCAGATCAGAAACTGCATTTAGCTGCAACTCAGATTGCGAATCAGCAATCGCTTCTGCGAGTGTTGCTCGAATATTCTTATCGAAGACTCCGCTGTCCAAGTACATCTTTTTTATTTCTTCTGGATAATCAGCCAGATTCGGATGCGCGACAGAAAGTATTCCTTGTGTTCCAACCAAGCTCAACATTCCATAGACTACATTTATTGATGTAAAAAACTGAGCAATACTTGCTAGCGCCGGTGGGGGCAAAAGTGCGGGCTCGATAGCCAGCAAATCTGTCACGGACCCTCTCGCTCTGGCATCTAATAGTAATAGGCCTGCCACTTTAGCTGGGAATTGCTGCGCATACATTTGCACTATTGCTCCACCCAACGATGCCCCAACTAATATTAGAGGCTCATTCGTACCGGAGTTAACAAGTAATCTATCAAGCTCGAATACAAGAGTTTGAAAATCCCGTATGCCCTCAGGCAGGGGTATCACTCCACCCAAAGCCTGCCCGGTCATAAACGCAAACTTTACTGAAAGAAGTAAGGCCATCTAAGACTAGAATTCAGTCTAAGGACCAGCTTCCCCCACCGGACTCTAGGACTACAGCCTGCTCACCCCGCCCACACAATTCAAATGCAAGTTGTGGTTCCCCACATTGACCATATGCCCAGGCATGGCATAACGCTCATGAATTTCCCACCTAGTACTCGTGCCGTATAAAGCCAGTAGAGCTACCACTGCGAATAACAGAATAACGAGGATTTTTATTATGCGAACTGATTGTAAAAGCAAGGACATTTTCGTCAAGGATCACTCCGCCTTAAACTTACATACGATATAGTATGTAAAATATCTAGAAGAATCCTTCCTGAAGATTCATACTGTGCCGATCAAACCTGAATTACATCGGAATTTCCTGCTTTGGCTGAAACTCGACTCACACAATCACAAAGAAAAGAGCGGACCAGAAAGCTACTCATCCGAGCCGCTGGAGAGGTATTCATTAAGCATGGTTTTAATGGAGCGTCGATTGACCTAATCGCCGAAGCTGCTGGATATACCAAAGGTGCTGTGTACTTTCATTTCAAGAATAAAGAAGAACTTCTCTATGGTGTCATGAAGTATCGGTCTGAATTAATCTTCGTGAGTATTGAAAATACTAAACCTAAAAGTGATCCACTTACTCCCCTACTAGGTGAATCGCCACAGAAAGAGTTGGTTGGAGATTGGTTCGATCGCGATAGCTGGGTAGTTTTGAATTTAGAGTATCTCTTATTTATACAAAGAAACCCGAAAGCAAAGAATGCATTTAGAAAACTAATTGACGACGATCGCAAGAAACTAGTCTCTTTGATTAAGAAGAAATACGCAGAGGCAGGAAAAATATCGTCGCTGGACCCCTTAGAAATAGCACAACTTCAAGAAATTGTAGATATTGGGTTTGGTGTCTCTCGGCTAATCAATCCTGACATCCCACAAGCGCTCTATGAGAAATTGATTTCGGTCGCCAGATAAACATCTTTGAAACTAAAT
This sequence comes from uncultured Gammaproteobacteria bacterium, assembly GCA_913058275.1. Classification (GTDB taxonomy): domain Bacteria; phylum Pseudomonadota; class Gammaproteobacteria; order Pseudomonadales; family Pseudohongiellaceae; genus UBA9145. Next base: position 5,581 of record CAJXQP010000186.1, read on the forward strand.
CGCTATTCCCTTCGCCTTTCTCTTTCTCGATGTTGCTGTCTGGTGGCTGACGAAGTGGTATCCCGCCTTCGCCTGGGCAACGATTATCGGTGGCATCGGCTATTCGCTCGCCTCCAGCTTCATGCTGCTATGCTCGCTGTACCAGATGTGGCTCATGCCTAACGCTCCCCTAGAATCTGAACCGTCATAGCCCACCACGGCCAATAACTGCTAGTTGCCCAACTTCTCTTTACGTAACTAAAGGGTGACAACGCGAATCGATTACTTGTAGAATGAGAATGATTCGTATTTGTGTTATTTATTAGTGGTCTTTCAATGTTTAGAAAAACAATATTCTGGCTTCATCTAACCAGTGGAGTCAGCGCTGGAGTGGTGGTTTTGATGATGTCGGTAACCGGCGTCGTCCTCACCTACGAGCGCCAAGCTCAAGTATGGGAAGACCGCAGCTACTATGCCGAGCCCGAGGCGGGCCAGCAGATGATGACCGCCGATCAGTTGATAGCGGCTAGCCGAAGCCTTGAGGGATTCGAGCCCACTAGCCTCATGCTGAACTCAGACCCAACTGCCCCTGCCGTTCTAAGACCTGTCTCTTATACACATCTCCGAGCCCACGAGACCGAGGCTGATCT
>CAJXQP010000187.1 GCA_913058275.1 uncultured Gammaproteobacteria bacterium
GGGCTCGGAGATGTGTATAAGAGACAGACTCTGACCACTTTGACTTCCTCAATTGACCAAAAGGCTGACAGAGCCAGCCTTAAGTCCCAAAAGATTCTACCGAGTAGCTCTTAGTTAGGAAGAAGCACATGGTCGATAACGTGAATTACACCGTTGCTTGTTTCAATATCCGCACTAACTACAGTAGCGTTGTCGACTTTTACTCCCATAGTGGCATCGATTGATAGATCGCTACCTTGAACAGTTGCAACCTCCAATTTCTTACCAACGATATCGCCGGACATAACTGCTCCTGGAATAACGTGATAAGTAAGTACCGCAATTAGCTGATCTTTATTTTCTGGCTTTAGCAAATTCTCAACAGTGCCCTCGGGCAGAGCTGCGAACGCTGCATCTGTAGGTGCGAATACAGTGAATGGGCCTTCGCCTTTAAGTGTATCAACCAAGCCTGCGGCCTGAACTGCGGCAACCAGCGTCTCAAATTGACCTGCGGCAATAGCCGTATCAACAATGTCTTGCGCTTTGACTAATGACGAGCCAAAAGCGATTGGTACCATAGCTATAAATGCTAGAACGTAACGTCTGATATTTAACATAGAAAACTCCAAAAATTAGATAAAAAATATGAGATGAATAAATTGGCAATGCAGTAACCTGTAATGCTTGCCCCTCTCCTACGAAATATTTCTCCTCTTTGGATCACAATGGTTATCAACGAATTCCTAGTATAATTATACTCGACAATAGAGTGATCCATAGTCCCATCAGAATCGTTTACTTGTGCTAGGCTAAAAATCCAGACTACAAGCTCACAACTTAATCTAATTAAAATGCTGAGAGAAAATGTCTAATACACAGAAGAATATCCTGATAGCTGGCGCCTCTGGAATGATCGGCAAAGCGCTAAGCAAATATCTATCGGAGGCGGGTTACCGGACCTACCCCCTATTGAGACACAGTCTTTCCGGCCCCTTCTGTTACGATCAAAAATTGGGGGTTGTCCACCTCGACCCTGCAATACCACTGTATGGCGTTATAAACCTTGCAGGAGCTAATATTTCCGACAAACGATGGAACGGAAATCGAAAGCAGGAAATCATTTCTAGTCGCGAGCTCCTGACCAAAGCGCTGAGCGAAGCCTTAGCCTCACTCAAGAACAAACCAACCGTTCTTATGTCAGGCTCTGCTATTGGCTATTACGGGCCCACAGGCTCGGACTATGCCACGGAGGAAAGCCCCGCCGGCTCAGATTTTCTAGCCGAGGTTGCAATACGCTGGGAGCAGGCAACATTAGCAGCGAGAGAGGCAGGTATCAGAACCATACACATGCGTTTTGGCATCGTGCTTAGTGTTACAGGTGGCGTGCTGAAGAACTTTCTTCTACCGATGAGGCTGGCCGTTGTCGGGCCTATTGGCGCTGGCCAACAGAAAATTAGCTGGATAAGTATCCATGACGTCTTGCGGCTAGTTGAGCTTTGCTTAGTGAAAGAGGATTTCCACGGTCCCGTAAACTTTGTATCCAACCATGCGCAAAGCAGCAATGACTTTTCGATCGCCTTGAGTAGCGCCTCAGGTCGCTTGCGCCTACCGGCATTACCCGCGCTGGTCGCAAGGCTTATGTTTGGAGAGATGGCTGATGCGGCGCTGCTATCCAGCAGCGATGTTCGATCTATCAAGTTTAAAGAGTTAGTGTTTGAGCTACAACATTCTGAACTAGAGTCGGCCCTGAAACACCTATTGGAAACCAATACTTAAGCTTGCTGGGACTGACCCGTAGGTAGGGGAAGTGGTGGAAGTGGTTCTCGCTCTCACATCAGACAAGGCTCAACTATCGCGGCACTGTTACCAGTTCCTTGCCATGGAGCCGGAATCAGTGGTCAGAGCATTTTGATTTAGCAATCTAGCTCGCCTAGCACTAGACTGAACAACGTCAATTTGATTATTACCACTTGGAGAGAAATTATTCTCTCATGCTGCAGCATCCCAGACGATTCTTACTTGAGTGTCACCTAGATTTTACTTTCTCTGAAATTACCCCCAAAATGGACCAGAAATTATCGCCAACATCCTTAAGCAATATTGAAGCTAGGAGTTATCGTGTCAGAAGCAACCCTACAAGAAAGTGGTAAACCAGAATATTCCATCGAACAAATACGCGCTCGAAGGAAACGTGACTGCGCCCTAGGCTATCGATTGTTTGCCGCTCAAAAATGGGGCGACTTGGGTGATGGCCACATCAGTGCGCGAGATCCGGAAAGAACGGATTGTTTCTGGATGTTGCGCTATGGCGTTTCTTACCATGCGGCAACGGTATCTGATCTCGTTTTAGTTGGGCCCAATGGTGAACTTGTTAAAGGTGAAGGCTTCATCAATATTGCTGGCTACTATATCCATCAACCCATTCTTGATGCACGACCCGATTTGGTAAGCGCAGTTCACGTTCACACTGGTTGGGGAACACCCTTCTCAGCAGAAGCAAGAATGATGGAACCGATTTCTCAAGAATCCTGTATTTTTTTCGAAGACCATGCACTTTGGAATGACGAAGAAGTACAGGTTCAAAGTGTTGAGGCAGGACGTCGAATTGCAGCTACGATGGGCCAAAACAAAGCTATCATTCTAAGAAACCACGGTTTGTTAACCGGCGGTGATAGTGTAGCCGAAGCGGTCGGTAGTTTCGTTTATATGGAACGCGTTGCCGAAGTTCACATGAAGGCGCGCATCCCAAAACCTATCTCCGCAAAAGCAGCCCGTTTTGCCAAAGAAGATTTAGTCAAATTCGGTGTTGGACGTGCAGCGTTTGCGAGCATGCTGAAGCGCCACATTCCTAACCCGGAGATTGTAAATCAGTAATGAGTGCCGCCTTCTACTCTATTGCTTTTTTCGAAGGAATCCTCTCCAATGCGACTAGGAGAAGAAATCATGCAAAAAACAATAACTGGTTTACTCGCAATACTTGGATTGCTGACGCTGTATAGCAGCACTTCAAGCGCCAATGAAGGAAGTATTGCCTTTGTAGGTGCACGTATTATTGATGGAACGATGGCCGCTCCAATCGAAGATGGTGTCGTGGTCATCACCGATGGGCGAATTCGAACCGTCGGCCCTCGCAGTGCCGTCACACTCCCCGCCGGGGCGCAGATCATCGACGTGGCAGGCAAGACGATTATGCCGGGTCTTATTAATGCCCATGGTCACGTGGGTGGCACCCTCGGCTTGGAGTCAGGCCACTACAACACCGACAACCTACTCAGGCAATTAGGTCTCTACGCGCGCTATGGTGTCACCACGGTGAACAGCCTCGGTGGAGATGAAGAACAAGGTTTCGCCCTGCGTAATGAGCAGTTCGATCAATCCCTGGAGCGTGCCAGGATCTATGTTGCTGGTAGCGTGGTAGTGGGAAATTCCGAAGTGGAGATCCGCGCTGAGGTGAACCGCAATGCCGATATGGGAGCGAACTTCATCAAGGTAAGGATTGATGACGAGCTTGGCACCGCTGAAAAAATGCCAAGAAACATATTCGATGCCCTAGTTGATCAAGCCCATATTCGCCGGCTACCGGTAGCGGCGCATCTATTCTATCTTGACGATGCAAAATACATTCTTAATTCAGGCGCTGATCTGGTTGCACACAGTGTGCGGGACTTACCAATAGATGGTGAGTTCATCGATCTCATTAATGCCAAGGGCGTGTGCTATATCCCCACCCTGACCCGAGAGGTATCGACCTTCGTCTACGAGAGTGAGCCGGAATTTTTCTCGGATCCTTATTTTCTAAAAGAGGCCGAACCGGCGATTCTTGAGCAGTTAAAAAGCCCAGAACGGCAAACTCGCATGCAAAACAGCCGCGCTGCAGCTGGCTACAAGATCGCTCTGGAAGTCGCGATGGCAAATGTTAAGGCACTGAACGACGGCGGTGTCCGCATCGCTATGGGCACAGACACAGGGCCACCGGCAAGATTCCAGGGCTATTTCGAACATATGGAAATGCAGATGATGGTGGATGCGGGCATGAGCCCAATTGAAGCTATCCGCGCCTCAACCGGTGTCGCTGCCGATTGCATGGGCATGGGAGATATCGGAACCCTGGAGCCCGGAAAATGGGGCGACCTACTCGTACTAGATGCTAACCCAGCCGAAGACATAGCCAACTCAAAAACCATAGCAAGCGTGTGGATAGCTGGAAACCGCGTGCCAGATTAGGAGTCGGTAGCAAACGAAATTTCTTCGCGCTTATCGCCTATCCCTGAGGTTCTGGTTTTCGGTGGCTGTCGCACAAGATGATTTCTTACAGATTGTCGAATAGTATTGGCTCTAGTTAGCCCCAGATAGATAATCTTCAGAGTAGACAATCAAGGAACGACTAGCGCTCATGTCCAAGAATAACGCCCATCAAGCCGGCAGGCATTTTCTACAAATACCCGGCCCATCCAATGTGCCCGATAGGGTACTACGTGCTATTGCCCAGCCCACCATTGACCATCGGGGCCCCGAGTTTGCACAGCTGACTCTGAGAATTCTGGATAAGCTTAAGTCAGTGTTCAACACTGAATCCCCTATCTTAATTTATCCAGCCTCAGGCACCGGCGGTTGGGAATCATCGCTGCTGAATACGCTTTGCCCCGGCGATACAGTCCTGGCCTTCGAGACTGGACATTTCGCAACCCTGTGGAAGAACGTCGCGGTTAAATTGGGCTTGGAAGTGATCTGGGTGGAAGGAGACTGGCGTCAAGGTATCGATGCGGACGTCGTGCAGCAGCATCTGATCGATGATCAGTCACATCAAATTAAGGCAGTGCTGGCGGTACATACTGAAACCTCCAGCGGCGCGACCAGCGATATCGCAAAAATCAGGAAGGCTATCGACGCGGCCAATCATCCTGCGCTGTACATGGTGGATGCCGTGTCCTCTCTAGCATGTACTGAATTAAGGCATGATGACTGGGGTATCGATGTCACTATTAGTGCTTCCCAAAAGGGTTTGATGCTGCCGCCGGGCTTATGTTTTAACGCTGTCAGTGAAAAAGCCTTGGCAGCCAGCAAGGGCTCGACATTCCCCCACTCCTATTGGAGTTGGGATTCCATGCTGGAACTCAATAAAAAAGGTTACTTCCCCTACACACCAAGCACTAATATTCTTTACGGTCTTGATGAAGCGCTTTGTATGTTGCACGACGAGGGCTTGGCCAATGTCTTCGACAGGCACAGCCGACTGGCCCGAGCCACGCAGTTAGCTGTAGCAGGTTGGGGACTGGAAAATCTTTGTGTGAATCCGGAGGAATGTTCAAACTCCACCACCGCCGTGTTAATGCCCGAGGGTCATGACGCGGACGCGCTGAGAAACGTCATCCTTGATCGCTTCAATATGTCGCTGGGTATGGGGCTGGGCAAGGTCAAGGGCACTGTTTTTCGGATCGGCCATATCGGGGATTTCAACGAGTTGATGCTCGCCGGAACCCTTAGCGGGGTCGAAATGGGTTTGAACATCGCGAGGGTTCCTCATAACAAAGGCGGCGTGAATGCCGCGCTGGAATTTTTAGCAAGCTCGGCTTAAGACATACCGAAGTTTCGAAACTAGAACCTTCGCCACGAAAATAATACTAAGAATAAGTGCCGGAGTTTTTATGGATCCATCTACTGCCGTAAGTATGAGCCCAGCGGTATCTCTTCTGGGCTTCGCCGTTGTGATTTTCCTTCTGCTTTTTCTCATAGCCAAATGGAAGTGGCATGTCTTCTTCGCCCTGTTAATTCCGATTCTGTTGTTCGGTGTTTTGCCAGGCGTGCAGCAAAATAATTTTATTGACGCCTTCGAGTCCGGATTCGGAAATACCCTGGGATCCATCGGCGTGGTGATTGTGCTTGGCTCCATCATTGCCGAGGCACTTAAACATACCGGCGCAATTCAGGTAATCACTCGCTCTATGGTGAGCCTAATCGGCTCTAATCGGATGCCTCTGGCATTAACCTTGACCGGGTTTGTCATTGGCGTTGCCATTTTCTCAGACGTCGCATTCGTTATCCTTAATCCCTTAGTACACTCGGCTGCCAAAACTATGGGGGTGAGTATCGCCGTAATGTCCACCGGCTTAGTCGGCGCTCTGCAATTAACCCATGCAATTGTTCCACCTACTCCGGGGCCACTAGCAGCTGCTGCCCCTGTCTCTTATACACATCTCCGAGCCCACGAGACCGAGGCTGATC
>CAJXQP010000188.1 GCA_913058275.1 uncultured Gammaproteobacteria bacterium
GCATAAAATTATTCAGAGTTACCCATCGGAGAAGTAGATATGCACACCAAGATAGGCACCATTGCAAGCAGGTCAATCAGCTCAGTGTTGCTACTGCTATTTCTAGCCTCTTGCACGGCCACAGGCATGACTCGAGGAACTCCTGACGAGCGTAGGCAGGCTATTCAAGACATGCGCCAGGAAGTGCTCACGGAACTCTATTCAAGTAAACCCGACACCAAAGCGCAGATAGCGAGCGCGAGTGGCTACGCGGTATTTTCCAACGCCAATATAAACCTTCTTCTAGCCAGCTTCGGTGGTGGTATCGGTGTAGTTCGATCCAATGGCAGCGACACCTATATGCGCATGGGTGAAGTTGGCATCGGCATTGGTGCAGGTGTGAAAGACTTTCGTGCCATCTTCGTTTTTCACAATAGTGACGCGCTGGAACGCTTCATGGATGTAGGCATATCGGTTGGTGGACAGGCAGATGCGGCGGCGAAGGCCGGCGATCTAGGCGGCTCTGTAAGTGGAGAAGCGATGCTGGATAATGTAACGGTGTACCAATTGACTCAAAGTGGTCTAGCGCTACAGGCAACGATTAAAGGAACGCGCTATTGGCAGGACGCAGATCTGAATTAGGCCGTTGAGACGTTAGTTTTGCGCTCTGCGGCTTCCTGGTGCAAAAATGCTTATGCCCGGACTAGAATCTCTCAGAATTGTTGATGAATCTATAATTCTTACCTTATTGCTACTAGGTTGATAAACGTTGTCATACAGCGCTAAAATTTTCGCGCCCGCGGCCTCGTCGGTGGCGAAAAAAGTTTGCAATGTCTCTACATCATCGAAGAGGTAGACCGGATTGGGAATACTAGCCTTGGGAAAGCTATCTATTCCAGAAATTGTAAAGGAGGCGACTTGGCGCCAAACTTCTAGCTCATCCACAAATCGATTCGTCTGCCTAGTAGATTGCTGGCTGTAGATATGAAAATTGTCGCTGCGCACTTCGACCCAACGATCATTGAGTATCTGCTCCTGTGCAGAGCTCGGGGATAAGAGGAACAGCAGTGCTATGCTGAACGTCAGCAATAGACTTGGAGGGCTCACTGATAGTTGACGAAACATGCTAATTCATCGGACTAACGAGGATAATTCCAGCATATTACTTTAGCATGTCGACGCTCAGGACTTAAAGGAAAGCCGTAAAGTCCCTCAAACCCTCTAAAACAGGCTACATAGCTGGATAATTCGGCCCGCCGCTACCTTCGGGCACTACCCAGTGAATGTTCTGCGAGGGGTCCTTGATGTCACAGGTCTTACAATGCACGCAGTTCTGACCGTTAATCTGAAACTTCTTACTCCCATCCGCCTCTTCAACAACCTCGTACACGCCTGCAGGGCAATAGCGCTGAGCCGGCTCGTCATAGAGCGGTAAGTTGTGCTCGATGGGGATAGCCGAATCCTTTAACTGCAGATGGCAGGGCTGGTCTTCCGCGTGATTTGTATTCGACAAAAACACCGAAGACAACTTATCGAAACTAATCTTACCGTCGGCTTTCAGGTAAGAAATTTTCGGGCTCTGGTCTGCCGGCGTCATCTGCGCATAGTCATGCGACGTATCATGAAATGTCAGCGGGAACTTGCCGAAGAATATATTCTGCTCAATAAAAGTCAGTGCACTGCCCAGCCAAAAACCGAACTTATGAAAGCCCGAGCTAAAGTTTCGAGTCTTGTGCAATTCCTCGTGCAACTCGGAGTTGGCGAAACGTGTCGTGTAATCAACTAGCTCTTTTTCTGTCGATTCAGTGCTCAGCGCCGCAAACAAGGTTTCTGCTGCGATAATTCCGGACTTCATGGCGGTATGACTACCCTTGATCTTAGCCGCGTTCATCGTACCCGCGTCGCAACCGATAAGCAGCCCACCGGGGAATGTCATCTTCGGCAAGGAGTTTAGGCCACCCTTTATAAGTGCTCTAGCCCCATAGCTTAACCTCTTGCCACCTTTTATATATTGCTTGATGGTTGGGTGTTGTTTGAATTTCTGAAACTCATCGAAGGGGCTAATGTGCGGGTTTTTATAACCGAGGTCCACGATGAGACCCAAAGAGACCTGATTGTTTTCTAAGTGATAGAGGAATCCGCCACTCGTCGCCGCAAAGCTATCCTTAATCATAGGATAGCCTGTCGTATGCACTACGAGGCCTTCCTTATGCTGCTCCTCGGGAATTTCCCAAACTTCCTTGAGGCCCAAACCATAGTGTTGTGGATCGCTATCTTTGTCGAGTTGAAATTTTTCTATTAATTCCTTGCCCAAATGACCGCGACAGCCTTCTGCCAGAATCGTGTACTTTGCATGGAACTCGAATCCGGGTTCGAAGGAAGCCTTGTGCTCGCCATTAGCATCGACACCCATATCTCCAGTAGCAACACCCATTACGCTGCCGTCTTCATTGTAGAGAATTTCCGCTGCCGCAAAGCCTGGAAAGACCTCCGCGCCTAACTCCATCGCCTGTTCGGCCAGCCAGCGGCAGAGATTGCCTAAGGAAATAATGTAATTGCCATCGTTGTGCATCGGCCTAGGAACGAGTAGCCCGGGGAACTTGAAGGACTTCTCAGCCGAGGGTAAAAAGTAGACATCGTCTCCTGTTACCGCCGTATTTAAAGGAGCACCTCTTTCCTGCCAGTCTGGAAACAATTCATTCAGTGCTGAAGGTTCGAATACCGCACCCGACAAGATATGCGCTCCAACCTCTGAGCCCTTCTCGAGTACGCAGACCGAAAGCTCAGTCTCCGCTTCCTTCGCCATCTGTAAAAGCCGACACGCCGTGGACAATCCTGCTGGCCCACCACCTACAATGACTACATCGACTTCCATGGATTCACGTTGCATTTAAAACCTCTATCTACCTAAAGACGCTATCAAGCTAATTTGATTTGTCAGCCGGCCCCAGTATTCCTTTTGGGCCCGCTTCCTTCGCAGTGAGCCATTATCCTCAATTCCCCGAACAAGCGCAAAGCAGCACTTCTCTGGGCACATTACAAAATGTCACAAATAAGACCCTACAGCCGATTCTTTAGCTGGTCGATTATGTGCATACTTACGCCCACTACGCGCAGCCATTGCCGCGTAATTCGACATTCAGAGTTAGCAAAAATACCCCTCGGAGTCTTGTATGCGCTGTAGTTCAGCATCGAACCATGTTCTTTTATTCATTCTACTACTAAACGGCGCCCTATTCTCGACATCCGCGCTAGCACAAGAACCCACAACCAGCGATTCAACTGTCACCTATCCGGCTGAATTCTTCGCGCAATACGAGCCCTTTTCGGTCAACGATATGCTCGATCGTATCCCAGGCATCAGCGTGGCACGTGGCAATAGCGGCGGAGGAGACGGCGGTCCTGGTAGCTCTAGCGGCGCTAATCGACGGGGCCTAGGCCTTGGCGGTGATCAGATACTAATCAACGGTCGACGCACAACTGGCAAGGAGAACGAAGGCAATAGTCAGCTCAGCCGGATTCCGGCCAACCAAGTTCAATATATCGAGATCATCCGTGGCACCTCCGGCAACCTTGACGTTCGCGGGGGCAGCCAGGTCATCAATATCGTATTACTGGAAGCTGAAAGCAGTTCCTCCATCGCCTACGAAATCAACGCGGATCATCTTCACGACGGCGAGTTAAAACCCGGCGGGAAGGTCTCACTCACGGGGCAGCGAGGTGCGCTGGACTACCTTTTTAGTGCGGAATCCGAACCACGATGGGAAAGACGCAAAGGATTTGAGAATAGCTTCTTGGTCGATGGAACTCCAAACGACAATGTTAGCCGAGTTACAACCACCGATTCGCAGCCATTAGTTTTCAGCGCGAATCTCGGCTATGAATTCGGTGTAAATGATATTGCTCATATCAATGCACAATATGAAGACGCCGATGCTCCTTTCATAGGGGAAAGGACAATCTTCAACTTCGTTAACACGCCACGAAAAGACATTGTGCAATTTGATGACAACAACAATTCGAGTGAGTTTTGGGAAATCGGCGGCGATTATGAGCATACATTTGCCAACAGTGCCCGCTGGAAAACTCTATTCATCGTAAACCAGAAGGAGGATGACAACCTGCGCGAACGTTTCGATATTGGCGCCACTAGTCGCGAACTAGACCTCTTCCTAACGAACTTCAATCGCTATCAGGAGAGAATTATTCGCAGCTCCTATTCCTTTGCCTTCGCAGGCAGCCAGAATCTAGAATTTGGCATAGAGCGGGCACAAACGATTCTCGATTCCTCTCTGCAACTAGGACTGTTGTCAGGATCAGGAATTGCGTCTCAAGTCTTCGGCGGTCTACCCGAGGTAAACAACGCCAATGCTACAGTAGAAGAGATTCGCTATGAATCGTTCATAATTCATAATTTACAAATCAATAGCCGCATGTCGCTTGAGAGCACTTTGATTGTGGAGACTTCGGAGATTTCGCAATCAGGAGATGTTAACAAGAACCGCGACTTCGATTTCATTAGACCGAAAGTGGACTACCGTTTCGATATAACACCCTCGCTACAATTTCGCGCGACCGTACAGAAGGATGTCTCGCAGTTAAGCTTTAATGACTTCACCGCAAACACAAATTCAGCCGATGACGATCAAAACACCATCGCTGGAAATCCTGAACTAAGACAGGAACAGTCTTGGCGCTATGATTTGAATCTCGAGTACCGATTCAACGATGACAACGGCGTTATAAGCTCGAACATCTACTACCACGACCTCGAAGACGTGATAGATCGGGTCGATGTTTCAACCGAAACAACTATCCAGTCTGCCAATGGTAATATCGGTGATGGCGAACGCTATGGACTAAGTCTTAACGGTAGCCTGCGATTGAATGTTATAGACCAGCCCGGAATATTAGTTACTGCCGGATTAAACCTAGAAAGCTCAAGCGTTGCCGATCCCTTCCTCGGCATAGATAGACGCCTCAACCGTCAGGGCAGAGGTGACTACAGCCTTGGGCTTAGGCACGACATGCCCCAGCGAAATGTAAACTATGGGTTCACCTATAGAAACAGCATCCTGGACGGACGAAAGGTGTTCGACATCGACAGAATCGAATCCTATAACTCTGACCCGTTCTCGATCTTGTTCATTGAGTATCAAGGCTTTGAAGGAATGACCTTGCGATTCGAAGCTAGCAACCCGCATGAGAGTGAACGCTGTCGTGTTCGCCTTCGCTACAGCGGCGGCACGATCGCAACGGGCGCTCTGAGCGAGATAGAAGATTCATGCAGTCACGCGGGTGAGAAGTACGCTATAAAGATACGCGGCACTTTTTAATTTCCCGCTAGAAACGCTAGCTAGCAAATTGTTATGGCAATCTGCTAAAGCTACTAGAAACAAGGTCGATAACCATTGTCCCGGGCAGTGTGAAAGTCCTCGAAAAACGCTGAAATATGGCACTTTTGCCATCTTTATTGCACAATTTTTCACAGCATTGCAGGAACCCCATCAGTATAATCACGCCCCGATAGAGCAATAACTACGATCCATCCAAAGACTTTCAAAGACCCTCGATTCGACTTGTTGAGCACCAGAGTTATTCTGGAGAGAAAGGTTTTGCGTGAAACCCGATAGACCTATGGAGCATTACAATGACACGGCGTTTTTCTCTGCCTGAAAAGCTTATCCGGCTTAGTCTTCTTGGCCTCGCTATAGCGGTGGCGAATAACGGCTATTCACAACAAGTCGAGCCACAGGCCGTAGACGAGTCTACTGTAGTGTACGAGGCAGATTTCTTCACACAATATTCTCCAGTGTCCGTAAACGACATGATCGATCGCATTCCTGGAATCAGTCTTGCCCTAAACAATAACAACGGCGGTGGCAAGAGTCGCGGCCTTGGCTCTGGCGAAGGTGAAATCCTTATTAACGGCCAGCGTACGACAGGTAAGAACAATGCGGGCCGCAGCCAGCTGAGCCGTATCGCGGCAGATCAAGTCGACTACATTGAAATTATACGTGGCACCTCTGACGAAATGGACATCCGTGGAGGCGGACAGGTTGTGAAC
>CAJXQP010000189.1 GCA_913058275.1 uncultured Gammaproteobacteria bacterium
TGTACTTCAACGGCACGCTAATTCTCCTAGGCATTTTCGACACAGGGGCCAAAGACTAGCAGGGGCGACAGGCAAGTGGAAGGAATATGCTGCTTCCGGCGATTCACCCCGATTCCCCAAGAAAAGGTGCTACAGTAGCCTCCTATTCGAGGGAAATCGAACAGTAAACTACCCGCTCCTTACTAGGGTTTTTTATCACACTTTATTACAGTTCCACTTATCACTACTTACTATAGCCTATGGTATCCTCCACTAGATTTTGCATCTAATGAGGCTATAAAAATGAAAGCACGTCCTTTAACAATATCCGGCTCAAAGCCTAATAAGCTCACTCTTTTGAGCTTATTAGCGGCCGTTCTGTGCATATTACCGCAAATTGGCATGAGCCAGAATCTGGTCAACGACGACACTGCCGAGTGGTTTACCCTCGGTGGCGATTACGCCCACACCCGCTATACCCCAGCCGATGAAATTACGGCTGAGAACTTCGACGAGCTTGAAGTCGCTTGGGAATGGGATGGTTCCAGCTTTAACGGCCAATCGGGTCGTTCAACTCCCACTTACGTAGATGGCAAGTTATTCACCGTGTCTGGTGCTCGCCGTAATGTGGTTGCGATTGATCCCAAGACTGGCGAGACCCTATGGTCCTATCGCCTACCAAACACAGGTCGCTGGGAATATTCCATGCGCGCCTCATACGGTAAAGGCATTGGCTATTCCAGAATAGATGGCAAGGGCGTGGTTTATATCTCCACACCTGGCTTCTTTCTAGTAGCGCTAGATGCTGATACTGGCGCCCCTCTTGAAGGCTTCGGTGGACAAGTGCCTGTAGATAGCTTCCCTGCTACTGGCGTCGTGGACATGCTTGCTGATCTGGGTCATCCCTACGATCCCTATGAAGGCATTCCTCTAGAGACTGGCTATATCACTACTTCGTCACCACCGATTGTGGTTAACGACACTATCATCGTTGGCAACTCGGCTGAGCAGGGATATCTGCAGGCAAGAGTCGAGAACGTTCCCGGCGATATCCTCGCTTACGATAAGACTACTGGCGAGTTCAAATGGAAGTTCAACGTAATCCCACAGCCGGGCGAATATGGCCATGAGACTTGGGAAAACGATGCGTGGCAGTGGACAGGAGATGTGTCTTCTTGGGCACCGCTTACAGCCGATCCTGAGAACAACATTGTTTATGTTCCAACTAATCCACCCACAATCGATTACTACGGCGGCTTCCGCCCAGGTGATGGTTTGTTTGGTACTAGTCTGATTGCACTGGATACGGAAACTGGCGAACGACGCTGGCACTTCCAGACAGTTCATCATGATGTATGGAACTACGACAACCCAGCTGCCCCGATTCAGTTAGACCTGAATATTCCTGGCAGAGGAATAGTTCCTTCTGTATCCCAAGTTACAAAACAGGGCTTTGTCTACTCTTTCGACCGTCTGACGGGTGAGCCAATCTGGCCGATGGAAGAACGCGCTGTTCCAGCATCGATGGTTCCTGGCGAGAAGCTGTCAACAACTCAGCCTTTCCCGACTAAACCACCTGCTTTCGAAATGCAGGGCTTAAGCGAAGGCGATCTAATCGACTTCACGCCTGAACTGCGCCGAGAAGCACTCGAAGTAATGGCTAATTACGACTTGGGCCCATTGTTTAATCCACCTATCCATTCCGATGATCCTGCCGGCAAGATAGCTTCTGCTATGTGCCCTGGTGACGGTGGTGGTGCAAATATTAATAACCCACCCGTAGCTGACCCTACTTCAGGCTTCCTGTATGTAACGTCTAGGAAAGCGTGTAGCTGGCAACGAATTATCCCTGGTGAAGAGGCTGATGCCCGCATCGATGCCCCAACGGGAACTACATTCGCAGCCTATGCCAACGGTGCACGTCCTCGTACACCTCGTCTTGCTTCAGGCTTGCCTTACTTCAAGCCACCGTACAGCACGATTACGGCGTACGACATGAACACAGGCGATATAGCATTTCAGATTCCAACAGGTGAAACTCCTGACCGTTTCCGCAACAATCCTGCTCTAGAAGGAATTGATATTGGGGATACCGGTACTGGTAATGCAATTACGATGGTTACTACCGCGAACATGCTGGTCTATTCAGACATGGACTCCGACGGTACAACCGCGTTGCTCTATGCCATCGACAAGAAGACCGGCGAAGAGATCGGTAAGATCGAAGTGCCAGCACAGAGCCGCTACGGCATGAGCTCTTGGATGCACGATGGACATCAGTACATCATCCTGCAGACAGGCTCCAAGCTGACAGCAATGGCAATGCCTGGCGCACAAGCGACCGGTGGCGCTGCGCACTAAACTGTAAGTCGATCTACTTTGATCGAAGGACAGTAAGTTCAGAAAAATGAAAGGCGAAAGGATAATTAATCCTTGCGCCTTTTTTATTGCTCGGGAGTCAGAGTCCCTTTATCGATTACCGGGGAATAACGTCAACGTTTAGCACCCTGGCACTTCTTTTTAATTTCGCCCTTCGCTGCCCTTTGTGTAAACAGGGTTACAGCCGGTCATCTACATCGTACTGAGGTTAGCCATGAGGGGTTGGGGGGCTCACAGCATCGATCTCAGTGAATCCTAGCTATTGGCATGAGCGCAAGGCAGCGTAGATTGCCTCTTCCTTGATGACAACAGCGAAGGAGTAGAAGACATTTGCCTAATTACGCAACTGAGCCGACCGGCTGACTGTGACGTAAAGCGGGATCTAAGCAGAATCAAGAAACTCTGACCCTTTTGCTTCTTTTGGTTCTTTTTACTGCAGGTTCTCTGTGAAAACCTAGTAATAATGGCAGCGCTGACAGACATGGAGTAACTGTAAAGCGGAATAGTCATAATCACCTAGGTACCACGATTGGGAGAGAACTGGCGAAGCTGACCATGCCGTAAGGCTATATCCACGCATCGATGATTATCCGCCTAAGCTCTTTAAGACTGAAAGAATAGGAAAAACTTTTCACCTCTGACTGCATTTCTGATTTCAATTTAGGAAAGACAAAAAAAGGCTCATCAAGATGAGCCTTTTTTCATACTAGCTGTTTCTTTTATATCTTGTATGTACCACCAAGAAACATAAAGCGACCACGCGGGCTAGCTGGGAATGCGCGATTAGTACCGAACGGGTCTTCCTCTGATATATTGTTAATGCCACCGCGAATGGTTAAAGAATCATTCCAGATGTAAGTCGCATTGATGTCATGTATCCAAGTCTCGTCCATAAATACATCAGAGCCATAGAGGGTTTGGGCTGTTTCAATTTCAACGAAACTAACTAACATTTCGCCTAAATACTGAGACTGCCAACCAACACTCAAATTTCCCCAATTCCATCTCATCCCAACATTTCCTGCTGTTTCAGGACGATTAACTTCACCAAGTTCAGGGTTCACTTCACTGGCGTCGGCTGGATTGGTAAAGAAATCAATTTCATTGACTTCGGTGCCAGTAACAGAGACTTCGAAATTGTGATCCCTAATATCAAAAGTGTAGCTCGCACTAATATCAATGCCGCTGGTTTCTAGCTTCGCAAAGTTGACATCACCAGAACGTAAGAAGTTAAAGCCTCCAAACTGCGCTGAAGCTGGATTTGAGTTTCGAGTAAACGAGTTACAGAATGTACTGTTGAGTGCCGCACCTTGATAGCAGCCGTCAACAATATCCTGAGCACCTACTGATTCAATCGCATCATCTATCCTGATCTCCCAGTAGTCAGCAGTTAAGTTGAAACCAGGCAAGAAAGAAGGTTGGTACACAAAGCCGTAAGTAATTGTCTCTGCAGTCTCTTCAGTCAAGTTTCTGTTACCACCTTGAACACCACCGAAGGCAGCAGATAGAGGATCAGAAAACTCATAAGTACCATTGGCATCGAATGGATCCAAGCCGAATGCTTGCAGCTGCGCAACGCAGTTGGCTTGGTAGTTTGCCGCTAAGCCAGGCTGATCTCCTGCCAGTGCATTGATTTGTGCTGCATCACAAGGGTCTGCGGGTCTGAACGTTGCACCCGTCTCAGGCCCAAACAACTCTGTGATGTTAGGAGCACGTACCGCCTCGGAAATTCCGCCTCTAAAGGCTAAATCTTCGATCGGCGCCCAAACCACACCTACTTTCCATGAAGTGGCTTCACCAATTGTTGAATAGTCCGAGTAACGTGCAGCCAAATCAACAGTAAGTTCTTTTGCTGCTACTACATCCGAAAGTAGCGGAATCGCGAGCTCTAGAAATGCATCTTTCGTATTGTAGCTACCGCTTTCGTTTCTATTAGTAAGCTGTGGCCTGAATACCAAGTTAGCATTATCAGAAACTTCTTCTAGTAACTGTCCCGGTGTAAACGGAGTACCTTGTGGCAGAATACCTAGCTGAAAATCATCAAATGTCGCTTCCGATTCTTCAACTCTATATTCCAAGCCAGTAGCGAAGCTAACCGCGCCAGCGGGAAGTTCAAACCACTCACTGAAGTCTCCACCAATTGTTGCAGCAAATGAAAGCTGCTCGATCACCAAATTGTCCCAGGTCGGCGTGGTTACCCAGTCTGCCGCAGCCTGAGTTACACCGCCCTGTCCGGCCCAAATATTCAGCGGCACACAAGATCCGTCCCCTGGAGTGAAGGAAAAGTAACCTTCTTCGTAAGCAGGAATCTGGAACGGCGTATTTAGAGCTGCAGCTGTTGGATCGACACTCGATCTACAGGCGGGCGAACCACTTGCGTCGGTAGTAGCATCCAGTGCAGCGAAAAAACGGTCATTGATAACATTACGGGGGCGATTGATATCTTGTTCAAATCGTCCGTAGTTACCGCTGAATTCATAAGTCCAACCGTTATCGAAGGACCCTTCTATGCCCATAACAACTCGGGCTGTATCACGCTCAGTTTTTCGTGTCTGATTGAACAACAGCGGATCTAGTGTGATGGCCACGCCGCCAGTCGCCTGCGCAGTTGGCCGAATGAATTCTGGCAGATAAGGGTTATCAGGAGCACCAAACAATAGATCCCAAAACGAGTTAGGCCTAGCATCTGTCTCAGTTTCCTGAGTCACGTACTTTACTTCGCCAAATAACGTTGCTTGATCATTTAGATCGTAATGGCCTAAAAAGTTGAGTGAAATCTTGTCATCAGGAAGAAGGATATCACCGCGTTGATTCTGCAGAGTATTAAACGAGTCGCCTCCAAACCCTTGAAAGTTGCCGGCAACAAGGCCATCAGTGACCGGCGCGTATTGCCCATTCTCTGATACATTCCAGCAACCCCCAACAACACCAAATGATTCGGCGCCGAATACAGAGTTATAACCGGTGAATGAATCTAGGCAATCAGGTGTCCCATTCCCGTTTAGATCAATCGGTGTTTCAGGATCAAAACCATCAAATGTGAACGGGTTACCCGGGATAATATAGCCATAGCCGGAGGTAAACGGAAATGTTCTAAAAGGCAGCACAGCTCTTTGAGGTGCGCTGCCCGCTTGGGCGATTAGTGCTGATTCAGCGGCAGTTAGGGTCGGCGCATTGCCGAATGTATCGGAATAATTGGTCGCGAAATCAGCCGCTGTTGGAATAGGCAGACCAAAATTGGTTAACCCGGTGTTGGCGTAGTTATAATATTGATCAAAGTTTGGTGTTGAGCTGCCAATATCACCTTGCTGAAAACGCAAAGCAGGATTAACCCAATCTCGAGAAGAGCCAGCCGCTAGGCCATTGCGTCGATCAGAGACTTGCAAACCATCGTCTTGCCGAACATCAGCAGATACAGTGAAGTTACCGCGGCCATTGTCAAAATTACGCCCGAATAACACTGAAAGTGCACGTTGTTCGCCATCACCTTCGTGACTCAGGCCGTAATTAGCATCAATCTCTAAACCTTCGTAATCATCTTTAAGAATGAAGTTCACTACGCCGGTAACCGCGTCAGCTCCATAAACGGCTGAAGCGCCACCAGTAAGGACCTCTACCCTTTCAACTCTGTCTCTTATACACATCTGACGCTGCCGACGAATAGAGAGGTGTAGATC